>JBGPEV010000171.1:0-6494 GCA_041482995.1 bacterium
CAGGAGTTGCATCAGGCGGACATCCCGGCGGGCGGAGTGCGCTGTCCCGATTGCCGCGCGTCCGCGGCCGGACTGCTGGACGTATCCCCGGGCACGCTGGCCTTCCTGGCGGCCTGGCGGGGGGGCAACAGCGCCGGTGACGGAGACGGGGTGCAGGTGCGTCCCACCCGGCTCGCCGTACACGAGTTGGAGGAGATTCTGGTGCGCCACCTGGTGCAGCAACTGGAGCGCAAGCCGCGCAGCCTGGCGCTGCTCCCCCCCGCGGAGGACTGGCTGGGGGAGGCGGGTTGAGCGGCCGGGAGGCGTGCGCGCCCGTTCAGCCGTGAAAGGCCGGCCCTGGCGGCGGGGGGGTGGGCGCCGTGCCGGAGGCCTTGGCCTGGTATTGAGCGAGCACGCCCGGCCACCCGGCGTGGTAGCGCTGGCGCAGCGCCTCCCCGCGGTCACCGGCGTGCTCCCAGCCCCGATGCTCCAGTTCCACCCGGGTGCCGCCCGTCTGAGCCGTGAAACGCACTTCCACCTGCTGGGCCGTGTCGGCGTGCCGCCCCGGGTGCCACGTGAACACCAGCCGCCGCGGCTCCTCCCACGTGAGGATCGTGCCCCAGAGCGATTCCAGCCCCTCCGCGGTGCGCTCGAAAATGCGCCCACCCGCCTGGGGCTCCAGGACGCATCCCACGGCACTGCGCAGGCCGAGGGAGTGGGTCGCCATCGGCCACCACTCGCCCATGCGCCGGGCGAACAGGTCGAACGCGGCAGCGGGCGCCAGGGGCACGTCAACGGAGCGCTGAATGGATGCGATGCTCATGACGGTCTCCACGACAGTTCCGCCGCGTCCGGGGACGCGGCAGGCAACCGGCCGGGTAAGGGGCAATGCGGGAACCCACCCTGGGCGCTCACCCGAGGGCCAACCCTGCGCGGCGCGGCCCGCATGCTCTTGCGCTGTGATGCATAGCCTAGTGAAGCCGGTTCACCGGGTCAATCCGCGCCCAGTGGACGGCGCTTGCCTCCCAGCGTGGGCCCGCTTAGCCTATCGCTACCCGGCTGCCCGATCCTCGTCTTGCCGCCTGCGCGGCGCCGGGACCCCCGTTTCGCGAACGACGGATGACCTCATGTACATCGTGATGAACCGCTTCACCCTCAATCCCGGCAAGAGCGCGGAGTTCGAAGGGCGTTGGAAGGAGCGCAACAGCTACCTGAAGGCCCAGCCCGGATTCCTGCGCTTCCGGCTGCTCAAGCTGGACGAGACCCACTATAGTTCCTACGCCGAGTGGGAGAGCGAGGCCGTGTTTGAGGCCTGGACCCGCTCGGAGGCGTTCCGCAAGGCGCACGGTCAGGGCATTCCCCAGGGCATGTTCGCGGCCGGGCCCAAGCTGGAATGCTGGGACGTCGTTATTGAAGAAGCCTGAACGTCCCCACCAGTTCCAGATGATGGGTCTGGGGAAAGAAGTCGAAGCCCCGCAAGCCGTTCAGCGCGTACCGCGCCGCCAGGCGGGCGGCGTCGCGGGCGAACGTGCCGGGATCGCACGAGACGTAAACGAGCAGCGGCGCCGCGGCGGCCGCCAGATCGGCGGCCAAGCGGGCGGAGAGCCCCCGGCGCGGCGGGTCGACGATCGCCGCCTGGGGATGACCGTGGTCGCGGATCAGCTTCCGCAGGGCCTGCGGCCGGTCCAGATCGACCATCTGGAAGCCGTCGGCGGCGACCCCCGCCGCCGCTGCCGCGCGTTGCGCCGCCCGCACCGCCGCGCGTGACATTTCAGCACCGGCCACCGCATAGCCCTGCGCCAGCAGCGGTAGGGCGAACAGCCCCGCACCGCAGAACAGATCGAACACGCGCGGCGCCGGCGTCGCGCCGGGCGGAAGATGCTGGGCGACCTGCTCCAGCACGTACCGCGCGAGCGGCTCCGCCTGGGCGGGGTGCACCTGGAAGAAGGCGTCCATGGGCACCGGAAAGCGGAACGCCCCCACGCTCTTGTGCAGCAGGCCATCCCCGGCGACCACACGCAAGCCGCCCGGCCGCTCCTCGTCGCCGCCGGCCGCGACGGCCACAGTGTTGAGCGCCGGCAGATCCTCCCGCAGCCGTTTCAAGAGTCCTGAACCGCGGGCAGCCAGGCCCTCCACCTGACCGGCATGGTGCACATGCAGCGTGAGGGCGAGCGCCGGACTGCCCGCCGCGTCTTGCCCGCCTTGCACCGTGAGCCGGGCCACGCCGTGGGGCGGGGTCTCCGCCTTCCCCGCGCGGTGGCCGGCGGATTCGGCCAGCAGTGCCAGCGCCCGCTGAGCCAGCAGCGTGAACTCCGGCGGCGCCAGCCAGCAGCGCTCGATCGGCACGGGCGGCGCGCCCGGCCGGCCGTGCATCCCGGCCCGCCAGCCGGCCGGGGTCGGGACGGGCACGAATTCCAGCTTGTCCCGGTATTCCAGGGACTGGGCCGCGGGTGTGACCTCCCAGCCGGCGGGCACGGTCAAGCGGCCGATGCGCTCCAATTGCTCCTGTGCGACCTGCCGCTTCAGCGCCACCTGGGCCGGGTAGCGCAGGTGCTGCCAGTCGCAGCCGCCGCAGCCGTCGAAGTGGGGACAGGGCGGTGCGATGCGCTCGGGGGAGGGACGCAGCACCTCGGTCACGCGGGCCGTGGCGAAGCGCGGTTCCGAGCGCAGCACTTCGGCCACCACTTCCTCCCCCGCCACGCCGCGCTCCACCAAGACGGCCTTGCCGTCCACCCGGGCCACCGCGCGGCCCTGGGCGGCGAACCGCTCCAGCGTGAGAGTGAGCCGCTCGCCCACGTCAGGCCTTCCAATCGGCGGGGAAATACTCGGGCCCGTAATCGGTCACTTCCAGCCCGGCCAGGCAGGCCTCCACCAGGGGCTCGATCGCCAGGGCCTGGTCCGCCCGCTCCACCATGGCCAACTTGGCGCGGGTTTCCGGGTGGCGCGGTTGGAAAAGCGTGCAGCAATCCGGATAGGGCTGGATGCTGATGGGATAGGTGCCGATCCGGCGCGCGCGCTCGATGATCTCCGGCTTGGACAGTCCGGAGAGTGGCTGCAGCACGGGCAGCCGTGCCGTGGCGTGAATCGCCGCCAGATTCTCCAGGGTCTGGCTGGCAACCTGGCCGACGGATTCCCCGGTCACCAGCGCCAGGGCGTGCTCCCGCTCGGCCACGCGGTTGGCCACGCGGTTCATCATGCGCCGGTAGAGGATCGTGCGCAGGGGTTCCGGGCAGAGATCCCGGATGGCCGTTTGAATCTCCGCGAAGGGGGCGATATAGAGGCGGCTCTCCGGCTGGTAGCGCGCCAGGAAGCGCACGACGTCCCGCACCTTCTCCCGGCTCTGCTCGCCGATGAACGGATAGCTGTGGAAGTTCAGGTGCACGACGGTGACGCCGCGGGTCATCATCAGATAGGCCGCCACCGGGCTATCGATCCCCGCGCTTTGCAGGCAGATCGCCTTGCCGCTCGAACCCACGGCCAGCCCGCCCGGGCCGGGCCGCTTGTCCTCGAACACCAGCGCGCCGGATTCGACGATTTCCACCTGGATGCGCAGATCCGGGTGGGACAGGTTGACCGTGAGGTGGGGGTAGCGGCCGAGAATGGCGTCGCCCAGCCGCGCGGCCAGCTCCATGGACCGGATCGGATAGCGCTTGTCCTTGCGCTCGACGTCCACGCCGAAGGAGAGAGGGCGCACTTCCGCACCGGGGCGGCGCGCCAGCATCCGGCCCACGAACTCCACGCACGCCTCCATCAGCGCGGGCGGCTCGCGGGAAACCCGGTGGGCCGGGCTCACGTTGGCCACGCCGGGCAGGCCGCTCACGATGTCCGCCGCCAGCGCCAAATCGCCGGCCCCTCCCACCTCCATGCGCGCGTGCTGGCGGGTGAGCGTGTAGTCCCCCTGGGTCCGCAGGTGCAGGGCGATGTTCTTCGCCATGCGGGCCTCGAACAGGTAGCGGTTCTTGCCCTTGAGCGTGACCTCGGAAAATCGGACGACGAGCGATTGCTCCATGCGGCGCTTCATGGGTAAGTATGCAGGCGGGTTGCTGACGTCTCACCCGGGGTAGTGCGCACCACGATACCGTCATTCGGCGGCGATGCCCAGGATTCCTTGCCCGGGGGGTTGGCCCCGCGGCGTTCCCGGCCACGGATGGACCCCATGACTCCACGCAACGTGCTGTGCATCGGCGCCGGCTACGTGGGCGGCCCCACCATGGCCCTGATCGCCGACCGCTGCCCGGAAGTGCGGGTGACGGTCGTGGACGTGAATGCGGACAAGATCGCCCAGTGGAACTCCGACCGCCTGCCCGTATTCGAACCCGGCCTGGACGAGGTGGTACGCCGCGTGCGGGGCCGCAACCTGTTCTTCGATACCATCACGCCCGCGGCAATCGCCGCCGCGGACGTGATCTTCGTGTCCGTGAACACCCCCACCAAGGAGTACGGGGAGGGGGCGGGCATGGCGGCGGACCTGCAATACTGGGAGAAGTCGGCGCGCACCATTCTGGCCCACGCCCGGCCCGGCACGATCATCGTGGAGAAGAGCACGGTGCCCGTGCGCACGGCGGAGGCGATCTCCCGCATCCTCAACTACGACCGGCAGGGCCCGCGCTTCCCGGTGCTGTCCAATCCGGAGTTCCTGGCCGAAGGCACGGCCGTGCGGGACTTGGCGCTGCCGGACCGGGTGCTGATCGGCAGCGAGACTTCGCCGGAGGGCGAAGCGGCCGCCCGCGCCCTGTGCTGGATCTATGAGCACTGGGTGCCGGCGGAGCAGATTCTCCACATGCGCGTGTGGAGCAGCGAGCTCTCCAAGCTGGCCGCGAACGCGTTCCTTGCCCAGCGCATCTCCTCCATCAACGCGCTCTCCGCCCTCTGCGAGAAGACGGAGGCGGACGTGACGGAGATCAGCCGGGCGATCGGGACCGATCCGCGCATCGGGCCGCGCTTCCTGGAATCCGGCGTGGGCTTCGGCGGCTCCTGCTTCCGCAAGGACATCCTCAATCTCGCCTACATCTGCGGGCAGTTCGGCTTGCAGGAGGTGGCGGACTACTGGCTGTCGGTGGTGCGGATGAACGATTACCAGACCGACCGCTTTGCCCGGCTGGTGCTGGACCATTTGTTCAACACCGTGGCGGACAAGAAGCTGGCGATCTTCGGCTTCGCCTTCAAGCCGGAGACCAACGATACGCGGGATTCCCCGGCGATTCGCGTTTGCACGCGGCTGGCCCAGGAGCACGCCCGCCTCTCCATCACCGATCCCCAGGCGCTGGACAACGCCCGGCGCGACCTGCGGGGGCTGGCGAGCCCCGTGCAATTCGAGGAAGACCCCTACGCGGCGGCCGAGGGCGCTCACGGGATCGTGGTGGTGACGCATTGGCCGGTCTACCGGACGCTGGACTATGCGCGCATTCACGCGCGCATGGAAAAGCCGGCGTTTCTCTTCGACGGCCGCAATTGCCTCGACGCCCGCCGGCTCTACGAGATCGGATTCAATGTGGTCGCCATCGGCAAGCGCCCGTTGCTGCATTTCTGATCCGCTGGCCCGCGCCGCCGCGGCCTGGCTGGCCGCGCTCCTGCTGGCGGCCGTACTGGGCATTCCTTGCGCCCGCGCGCAGCCGCCCGCCCCGCCTCCCAGCGAGCTGGGGTTCATGGATGAGCTCTATCGGGAGCGCGACGGCTTCCGGGCGGAATCCGAGGCGCTGCGTTGGCTGCACGACCACCCGCGCGACCCGGCGCAGCCGGCGGTGGAGTTGTTGCGGGCCAAGCTCTACTACCGGGAACGGCGCTACCCGGAGGCGGACCTGATGCTCTATTCGCTCCTGGACCGCTTCCCGAACGCGGAGCCCGCCGGGGAGGCCCGCCGGTTGCTCGCCTATTCCCAGTTGCGCCAGGGCCGGGTGGCCGAAAGCGGGCGGCAAGTGGCGCTGGCGCAACCCGACGCGCCCAGCCTGGCGCTCCTCGAGGCGCCCGCCCCGGCCGCCCTGGAGCGGGAGCGGGCGGTGACCTGGTCCACCTGGCTGCCGGGCGCGGGGTTCTTCGTGCTGGGGGAGCCCGCGAAGGCCAGCGCGGCGGTCAGTTTGAATCTGCTGGCCACGGTGGCCGCCGTGCTGTCCTATCGGCAGGGGAACGCCCCCGCCGCCCTGTTGTTCGCCCTGGTGGAAGTCGCCCTGTATCGGGGCGGCCGGGAAGCGGTGGGGGAGGAGGCCGATGCCTTGGCCCGGCGCGACACGCAGCGCCGCACCGAGCAGTGGCTGCGCGCCGCCGGGGAACCGGAGCTGCTCAGCGTCGGGTTGCGCCTGCGCTTTTGACCGCGCTCGCGCTCGGCGATTCCCGTTTGACATCGCCCCGGCTGCTGGCTGAACGTGAAAGGCACGGCACAAGGAGTGGACCCAATGGGATGGCGAGACTTCAGCGGACGGCGCGCGCTCGTGTGCGTGCTCTTGCTCGGCGGCCTGGCATGGCCCGGGCTGGGATTCGGACAGGCGCTCTGCGTCAAGGTGGCCAAGGCCAATCTGCGC
>JBGPEV010000172.1:0-6491 GCA_041482995.1 bacterium
CATGAAGACCAGATAGCCGTCCGGGCGCAGGTACCCCATGTCGCCGCTGTGCAGCCAACCCTGCGCGTCGAGGACCTGCGCCGTCTCCGCGGGCTTGTTGTAGTAGCCCTGCATCACCGTGTAGCCCCGCACCGCGATCTCGCCCGGCGTGCCGGGCGGCAACGGCTGGCCGGTCGTGGGGTCCAGGATCGCCACCTCGTAGCCGGGCGCGGGATAGCCCGAGGTCTCGCAGCGCTGCTCCAGGGTGGAATCGAGGAAGGAGAGGCACGCGCCGACGCTCACTTCGCTCATGCCGAAGGCGGTGAAGGTGGGAAACAGGCGCTCATTGGTGCGCCGGGCGATGGCCGTGGAGCTGGCCATCCCCGCGGCGCAAATGCCCGCGCGCAAGCTGGACACGTCGCGGGCGCGGCGCTCCTGCCCGTCCAGCAGGTCCTTGAAGTGGGTATCGAACCCGTGGACGATCGTGGCCCGCTCGCGCTCGATCAAGTCCAGACACGCGTCGCCGTTGAAGCTCTCCGTGATCACCTGCCGCGCGCCGGTGAGCAGGGACGTGAGCGGGCCCTCCGTGAAGCCGAAGACGTGGAACAACGGCAGGTACGTCAGGATCACGTCGTTCTGCGTGACGCCGAGGCGGTTGGCGTGGTCGGTGATGTTGCGCACCATGGCGTGGCCGTGCATGACGCCCTTGGGAAAGCCCGTCGTGCCGGAGGTGTAGAGGATCAGCACGGTGGCATCCGGGTCCACCGCGCGCGCACGCTCCTGCACCGCCGCGTCGGAGACGGCCCGGCCCGCGGCGACGGCGCCCGCCCAATGGTGCGCCCCGGGCACGGGCTGGGCGGTGACGGCCACGACGCGCCGCAGGTCAGGCAGCTCCGCGAAGCGCTCCAGCGGAGCGGCGGCCGCCTCCATCCCGGGCAGCAACTCCCGCCAGGTCGGCCGGTAGTCCGCCGGGCCCGAGCGGTCGGTGGCGATGAACGTGGTGCTGTTGGATTGTTGGAGGATGTAGGCGAGTTCTCCGGCCCGCAGCCGGGTGTTGATGGGCACCAGCACCGCGCCGATGCGGCAGATGGCGAACATCAGATGCAGCCATTCCGGGCGGTTGGGCAGCCAGACGCTCACTTTGTCGCCCGGCTGCACACCCAGGTGCAGCAGCGCCTTGGCGGCTCCCTGGACGCACTCCTCCAACTGGCGGAACGTCCAGCGTTGCCCCTGAAACGCCAGGGCCTCCCGCGCTCCCCAGCGGCGCGCCGCTTCCGCGGGCAAGTCTCCGATGCACCGTTTGGGAAACCACTCGGCCATGGGTGCTCCAAATACGCCGACAAGAACTATTAGCCACGGATGAACACGGATAAACACGGATTGATTCTGAAGCATTGCTCCTGTTTCAGCGACAGACGCCATCAGAGCAGCATCGGACTGCTTCCCAATGGGTGTTGGAGCAGGCTGGCACATCCTGCTTACGCGACATCCGTGCCGTGTCAGTGCCGTCAGTCATCGCCCAATACTTTTCTTATCCGTAGTTATCCGTGGCTGCATTTGTGTCGTTGCGTTTAGCCCGCCTGCTGGGCTGCGTGCGCCGCGGCACTGGCGCCGGCGATGCGGCCGAACACGGCGCCGGACATGAGCCCGGAGCCGCCGGGGTAGTTACCGTGGAACAGCCCGCCCACCATCTCCCCGCACGCGAAGAGACCCGGGATGGGCTGCCAGCGCAGGCTGATCACTTCGGCCTGTGGGCCGATGCGCACTCCGCCAAAGGTGAAGGTGATGCCGCCCGTGGCCGGATAGGCATAGTAGGGCGGGGTATCCAGGCGCTGCGCCCAGTGACTTTTGGGCGGTTGCAGGTCGCCCGTGTTGAGGCCGTCCAGCGCGGTGGGGTCGAAGCCCCGGCCCTGGGCCGACCGGTTGTAGGCCTCCAGCGCCTGGCGGCAGGCGACACGATTCACGGGCAACTGCTCCACCAGGGCCTCCAGCGAATCCGCCACCACGGGGGTGCCGGTCTTGTACCGCCCTTCGAGCAGGTGCACAACTTTGCTGTCAAAGAGCTGCCAGGCGATGCCGCCCGGCTGGTTGAGGATCACGCCGCCGTACTTGGCGTAGGTGTAGAATTGGAAATCCTCCCCCTCGTCCACGAAGCGCCGCCCGTCCCGGTTCACCATTACGCCCCAGGGATAGGAGAGGCGGTTGGTCTTGTCGGTCAACTTGCGGTCGCCATAGGGCGGGGCCTGGGCATCGATGGGGGTGGAATGGCAGCCGGTCCACTGCCCGTGGGGCAAGGCGCCCGCCTCCAGCGCCATGCGCAGGCCGTCCCCGGTATTGAACGGTGTGCCGCGCACCTTGGCATGATCCCAGGGCCGCCCCAGGTAGCGCGCCCGCCATTCCGGATTGGCCTCGAATCCCCCGCAGGCCAGCACCACCGCGCGACCCGCCACGGTCTGCACGCCCCGGGGACCCTGCACCACCACCCCGGTGACCCGGCCCAGGTGATCCTGCCGCAGTTGGGTCGCCACGGTCTCGTAGCGCAACTCCACCTTGCGCCGGGCGGCGATCTCGAACCAGGAGCGGGAGAGCCCCACGCCTTCGTGCTTGGCCCGGATCACGGCGCCGGGGGACCACTTGACCGTGTTTCCCACCTGGATGGCGCTGAGCGAGACGGCGGCCTCCATGGGGATGCCCAGCCCGGCCAGCCAGCGCACGGTGTCATAGGACTGGCCGATCAGGATTTCGGACAACTCGGGGTCCGTGCGGCCCTCGGTGACGCGCTGCAGATCCTTGCGGAACAGGTCGGCCGGGTAGGGCTGCACGCCGCGCAGGAAGCCGGCCACCTGCTTCTCCACGTTGGGGACGATGGGAAGCAGGTGCTCGGCGCGGTCGAAGGCGAAGCGGAACAGCCCGCCGCTGTAGTGGGTGTTGCCCCCGCGCACCTCGGGCGGCGCTTTCTCCAGCATCAACACCCGGGCAGCCCCAGCATCCCGCGCGGACACGGCGGCGGCATGGGCGGCGTTCCCGGCCCCGACCACGATCACATCGTAAGTGGACATGCTCCCCTCTTGCCTGGGAGGCCCCCGGTCCTCACGCGGGAGCCTAGTGCAGCCGGTCCATGCGGTCAATCGGCCCAGCCCCCCAGGGCTCCCACAACGCCCGCCTGCCCAGCCAGCAGAGAGGGTGGCCGCGGGTCTCCTGGCCCGCCCAGCGCGAAGCGGCAGGCGGGGACGCCTGCCGCGCTACCCGCTCGGCTTTGAGCGACTGGATCGACTTTGTGGACGCCCGGCCCAGCCCCTTGCCGATCCCCGGCGGGCTGTCTATCGTGTGGCGCGTGGCTCCCACTCACTCGCCCCGGGTGCGCATGAAGGTGATCTCCTGGAACGTCAACGGCATCCGCGCCGCGCTCAAGAAGGGCTTCCTGGAGTTCGTCAAGAAGACCAAACCCGACATCCTGTGCCTACAGGAGACCAAGGCGGAACCGAGCCAAGTGGACTTGGACTTGCCCGGCTATCGCGCCTATTGGAACGCGGCGGAGAAGAAGGGCTACTCGGGCACGGCGGTGTTCACGCTGATCGAGCCGGAGCGGGTCACCAACGGCATCGGCGTCGCCGAGCATGATCGGGAAGGCCGGGTCATCACGCTGGAATTCGAGCCGTTCTACCTCGTCAACGTTTACACGCCCAACTCCCAGCGCGAACTGACGCGCCTGCAATACCGGCAAGAGTGGGACACGGATTTTCGCGCTTATCTGCTGCGGCTGGAGCGGCAGAAGCCGGTGATCTTTTGCGGCGACCTGAACGTCGCCCACACGGAAATCGACCTGGCCAATCCCAAGACCAACCAGCACACCCACGGCTTCACGCCCGAGGAACGGGCCGCGATTGACGCCCTGGTGAAGGCCGGATTCGTGGACACGTTCCGCCTGTTCACCCCGGGAGGCGGGCACTACACGTGGTGGGCGCCCTTTGCCAATGCGCGCGCCCGCAACATCGGGTGGCGCATCGACTATTTCATCGTGAGCGGCGCGCTGGCGCCCCGGGTCAAGGCCGCGGAAATCCTGCCCCAGGTGCTGGGATCGGACCATTGCCCCGTTGTGCTGGAGTTGGAGTAGCCGTATCCAGTTCGCGGCGGGATAGGGGGCGGGCCTCCGCGCCCGCCGGCACGGCGCTGGCGGGCCCGGAGGCCCGCCCCTACCCGGCCGCTCCAGAAGCACACGCAATTTGATAGGGTGGCGCCTCCGGCGGAGAGGGAGCCCGGCCCAGTCCGTGCAGACTTTGCCGCTAGACCAGCACCGTGGGGGAAAACCATGGATACGCCCGTGCGCAAGGGGAAGGCCTGGCTGATCCTGGCGCTGCTGTTCCTGTTCATGCTGATCAACTTCGCCGACAAGGTGGTCGTTGGGCTGGCCGGCGTGCCCATCATGCACGACCTGGGGCTCACCCCGACCCAATTCGGGCAACTGGGCAGCGCGTTCTTCCTGCTGTTCTCCGTCAGTGCCGTGGCGCTCGGATTCGTGGTCAACCGGGTGCAGACCCGCTGGGTGATCGCCGTGCTGGCGCTGATCTGGGCGCTGACGCAGTTGCCCATGATCGGCAACGTCGGCTTTGGCGTACTGCTGCTGAGCCGGATCGCCCTGGGCGCCGGGGAGGGTCCCGCCTTTCCCGTGGCCATTCACGCCGCCTACAAGTGGTTTCCGGACGAGCAGCGCACGCTGCCCAGCGGCATCCTTTCCCTCGGCTCGGCGGTCGGGGTGTTCATCGCCGCGCCGGTGCTCACGTACCTGATCTTCCAGGTCTCATGGCACGCCGCCTTCGGCTTGCTGGGGGGGCTGGGGCTGGCTTGGGTGGCGGCGTGGCTGCTGCTGGCGGAGGAGGGCCCCCTCGCCGACGCGCCCCTTACCGGGGCGGGGCCCGGCCTGTGCTTGGCGTACCGGCGGCTGTTCGGCTCGGGCACGGTGATCGGCACGCTGCTCTGCGGCTGGGTGGCCTATTGGGGCTTGGCGCTGGCGCTCACGTGGATTCCCACCTACGCGGCCCAAGCGCTGCACTACTCGCCGGAGACCGTCGGATATCTGACGGCGGCCCAGTGGTTGGTGGGCGGTCTGCTCGTGTTCGGCGGCGGAGCGCTCTCCCAGTGGCTCAAGCAGCGGGGCGCCTCCAGCCGCCGCTGCCGGGGCCTGCTCTGCGCCACCTGCGCCGTGCTGGGCGGCGCGTGCACCATCCTGATGAGCCGTTGGGAGCCCGGCTTGGCGCAGATGGCGCTGCAGATCCTGGGGTTCGCCCTGCCCTCCGTCGTGTTCGCCATCGGCCCAGCGATGATCGGCGAGGTCACGCCGCTCGGGCAGCGGGGCGCCCTGCTGGGCGTGAACACGGCCTTCCAGACCACCGCGGGCCTAGTCGCGCCGCTGCTGATGGGCAGGCTGGTCGACCACGCGGCCGACGCCACGGCGGGCTTCCAGCAGGGCTTCCTGCTGGCGGGCGTGCTCGCCAGCGCCGGGGGCGCCGTGGGCCTGCTGCTGCTGCGGCCCGAATCGGACGTCAACCGGCTGGGCAGCGCGCCCGCGCTGGCCGGGGCGGCTTCCGGGGCGGGCGGGCGCTAGGCGCTTGGGGCCGGCGCGCTTTCTCCCCCGCGGAAATTGCGCTAGCGTGGCTGCGCATTTCATGGCACGAACCGGATGGCCTTTCCGGCCAGGAATCGCGCAGCCCGGTCGCTCCCGAATGGCGGTTCGGAAGCGGCTGTTGAGATCGCCATGCTTGAAGAGGGGACGGCCGCATGGACAAGTGGATTCGCTTTGAGCACCAGGGCAAGACCGGTTTTGGCAAGCTGAACGGCGATTCCATCGCCATTCAAGAGGGCGACCTGTTGGGCGCCTCGAAGCCCACGGGCCAGACGGTGGCCCTGAGTGCCGTGCACGTGCTGGCGCCGGTGCAGCCCGGCAAGATCATCGGCCTGTGGAACAACTTCCATCAATTGGCGGCCAAGCTGAACCTGCAAGAGCCCCCGGAGCCGCTCTATTTCATCAAGTCCGCCGGATCGGTCACGGGGCCCGGTGCCGTCATCAAGCGCCCCAAGCGCTACGACGGCAAGGTGGTGTTCGAGGGCGAGTTGGGCGTGGTGATCGGCAAGACCTGCTCGGTGGTGTCGGAGGCGGACGCGCCCGGGTACATCCTGGGCTACACCTGCTGCAACGACGTGACCGCGGCGGAGATGCTGAAGAAGCACGTGGCCATCGACGGCTGGACGGACTGGACCCGCGCCAAGAGCTTCGACACCTTCGGCCCCATCGGTCCCGTCATCGTCAGCGGCCTCGATCCCGCCAAGCTGGTGGTGCGCAGCATCCTGGCGGGCCAGGAGCGGCAGAACTATCCGGTCAGCGACATGCTGTTCGGGCCGCACCAACTGGTCTCGCTCATCTCCCAGGACATGACGCTCAACCCGGGCGACATCATCTCCTGCGGCACGTCGGTGGGCGTGGGCTCCATGAAGCCGGGCAGCACCATCGAGATCAA
>JBGPEV010000173.1:0-6486 GCA_041482995.1 bacterium
GGTCAGCGCATGCCGACGTTGCTCATGCGGATCAGGCCGTCAGGCGTCGCGACATAGCCCTGCACTTTCTTGTTCATCGCGACGATGTACTTCAGGTGGTAGAGATAGACCAGATTGCGGCGCGCCAGGAAGCGCTGGGTGGCGTCGGCATAGAGCTTGTAGCGCTCGCCCGTGTCGCTCACCTCGCGGGCCTTGTTCAGCAGGGCGTCGATTTCCGGATCGCAGGCGTGGGTGTAGTTGAACGAGCCCTTGCAGGTGTGGAAGCCGTGGATGTTGCCGTCCGGATCGGGGCGCCCGCTCCAGCCGATCAGGAACACCTCGAATTGGCCGTTGTCCTGCTGCTGCAGCGCGCTGGCGAATTCCGCCGGACGGAGCGCGATCTGGAAGCCCGCGTCCCCCGCCATGCCCTGGATCACTTGTCCCACGCGGTTCTGCTGGGGGTTGTTGGTGAGCATCATCTCGAACTTCACGCCGTTGGGATAGCCCGCCTCGGCCAGCAATTGCTTGGCCTTGGCCACGTCGCGCTTGGGGCACTGGATTTCCTTGACGTGGAACACGCCCGGCGCGGGCACGGGCGTGCAGCCGGGATCGTACAAGCCATCGAACACCACCTGATTGAGCGCGTCCCGGTCGATGCTCAGCTCCAGTGCCTCGCGCACCTTCGCGTTGGTGGCGAGTGGCGTGCCCAGACTCTGGGGCGGCTGGGTGCGGCCGGTCTTGTTGGCAAAGTTGATGGTCAGCCCCTGGTATCCCGGCCCCGGCACTTCGGAAATCGTGAGATTGGCGTCCTGGCGGATGGCCTTCACGTCGGTGGGCGGAACCAGGTGCATCACGTCGATATCCCCCGAGCGCAGGTTGGCCAGCCGCACGGAATCGTCGGGAATGATGCGGAAGATCAGCCGGTCAATTTTCACGTCCCGCGGATGGTCGTAGTAGGGAGAGCGCTCCAGCACGATGCGTTCTTGCGGCACCCGCTCCACGAACTTCCAGGGCCCGACGCACACCGGCGCCGTGCCGAACCGGTCCCCCAGCTTTTCCACGGCGGCCGGACTCATCATCATGCCGGCGCGGTCGGCCAGCGCGGCGACAATGGGCGAGAACGGGGCGGTCATTTGCAGGCGGATCGTATGGGCGTCCACCACGTCGATGCCCACAACGGACGCGATCTCGCTCTTGCGCGCGGAGCCCTTGATGGTCTGGTGGCGCTCCAGGGAAAGCTTGAGCGCCTGCGCGTCCGCCACCGTGCCGTCGTTGAACTTGAGGCCGGAGCGCAGCTTGATCTCGACACTCTTGCCGCCGTTGGTGAACTTGGGCAGGGACGCGGCCAGTTGAGGAATCAGGTCGCCCTTGGCGTCGATGTCGTAGAGCTTCTCGCACGTGTTGGCGAAGATGATCCGTCCCACGTAGGAGCGCGCCAGGGAGGGATCGAGAATATCCGGATCCTCATTGAGCGCGATGCGGATGGTCTTGCCCTGCCCCAGGGCCGGGGCGGCGCCGCCTGTCGGGAACAGCAGGGCCAGCAGGGCCAGCGCCAACAGCCCGCGCAGAAAAGGTGTCGTCTTGCTCATGAACATGCTCCGTCCCAAGGCTGGTTTTCCCATCAAGGGTTTGGATGGCATCCGGCGCCGCTCGCCAAGCGAAAGGCGCCGGCGGCGGGTCCGTGGCGGGCGATACGGTGCGCGGGCCGGTCTGCCCGGATAACGCAAAACCAGTGAAACCTATTCCGATCCTCTGGTTCCGGCAAGCACGCCGGTGGCACGAGAAATTTCCCGCGCGCGGACCGTCTGCGCCGCCGCCCTCGGCCTGGCCGGAAGTGGCGCCAGGTCCGGCCCACCAGGGCGTCCACAAAGTCGAGTCACGCCCGCAACGGCGAGTGGGTAGTGGCAGGCGTCCCCGCCTGCCCCCTCGCTCCGGCGGGCCTGGAGACCCGCCGCTACCCGCTTCTTCCGAAGTCCGATCGAGAATGCGGTTACCCTGAACCCGGCGCCCCCTTGCGTGGTCCCACGCCTCAGGGCACCCTTGCGCTGCAACGCTTCAATCCCTGGCCGCCATCGCCACACGGACGCATCTCTGCGGAGGTGTCCCATGAAATTCGCTTCAGCCGCCGCCATCGCTCTCTGTTTTGCCGCATCGTCCGCGTTCGCCGCCCCGAGTTACCAGGAATTCAAGGTGCCCGCGGGCAGCCATCCCCACGACGTGGCGCCCGCGCCCGATGGCGGCGTGTGGTACACGGCGCAATTCCAGGGAGCGCTGGGCAAGCTGAACCCGGCCACGGGGGAGACGCGGCACATCCCGCTCGGGCGCGGCTCCTCGCCCCATGGCGTGATCGTGGGGCCAGACGGCGCCGCATGGGTGACCGATAGCGGCCTGAACGCCATCGTGCGGGTGGACCCCAAGACCGAGAAGGTGACCGTGTTCCCGCTTCCCGCCTCGGCCTCTGGCGCCAACCTGAACACGGCGGTATTCGACACGCGCGGCGTGCTCTGGTTCACGGGCCAGTCCGGGTACTATGGCCGGCTGGACCTCAATAAGGGCAAGGTGGAAGCCTGGGCCGCCCCGCGGGGCTCCGGCCCCTACGGCATCACGGCCACCCCGGAGGGCGGCGTGTACTATGCCTCGTTGGCCGGGAGCCACATCGCCCGCATCGATCCTGCCTCCGGCAAGTCCACCCCCATCGATCCGCCCACGAAGAACCAAGGCGCGCGGCGCGTGTGGTCGGACTCCAAGGGCAACGTCTGGGTGAGCTATTGGCACGCGGGCAAGGTGGGCCGGTATGACCCCAAGGCCGATCGCTGGAAGGAATGGGCACTGCCCGGCAGCGGCGCGCAGGCGTATGCGGTCTACGTGGACGAGCAGGATCAGGTCTGGCTGGCCGACTGGGGTGCCAACGCCATCGTGCGCTTCGACCCCCAGCAAGAGCGCTTCGATTCCTTCCCCCTGCCCTCCACCGGCACCGCCGTGCGGCAAATCCTCGGCCGCCCGGGAGAGGTGTGGCTGCCCGGATCCGGGGTGGACAAGCTGGTGGTGCTGCGGACGAAGTAGCAAGGCGAGGTGCAGAGGCCCAGCCCACTCAATGCGGTGGTGGGGCGGGCGTCCCCGCCCGCCGGCGCCGCCTTGGCAAACAGCATGTCCGCCCGGCCGCGCAACTCGCGGCGATTCTGAACCAGCGAGTCCCGTCCGGCGGCGACGCTACAGCTTGAGCACGCGGGGGGACTTGATGTCGCCGTCGCGCTTGAGGCGCTCCGCGAGCGAGTCCGCTTCGGCCTTGCTGCCCGTGCCCACCCGCACGCGATACCAAGTCTTCTTGTCCGCATCCTGGAATTGATTGAGGTAGGCGGGGAAGCCCTTCTTCTTCAGGGCCGCCATCAGGTCCTGGGCGTTCTGCTGCTGCATGGAGGAGAACACCTGCACGGTGTAGCTCGTGTCCCCCCGGGCACTGGCGGTCGCGGGCTTGGGCGCTGGCTTGGCGGCAGGCTTCTGTGCCGCAGGAGGCTGGGCGGCGGACGGCGGGGCCGCGGCGGCCACCCGGGGCAGTGCGGGCGGCGCGGCGGAAGGCTTGGCCGCCACGGCGGGACTCACGGGCGTGGATTTGACCGCCGTCCCCTTGGGAGCAGCCGGCGCGGCGGCGGCCAAGGGCGTCTTGGTGGGCACTTCTTCCAGCTCCAGTTCCTGCCGCGTCTGCGCGACCAGGTTCTGGGTGCGCTCGGCGAGCTTGTTCTGCTCGGTCCTCAGTCCTTCGATCTGGGAATTGGGCGCGGTCAGCGCCTGGTTGAAGGTCAGACTGCCCGGCGCCCCTGCCGCCGGCTGGCCCGCCCCCGGAGCGCTCGGGGCAAGCGCGGCCGCCGCCGGTGGATTGGGATCCCGCAAGCCCTTGCCGGTCACCACGCCCAGGTAGAACACCACCAGGCCGGTGAGGGTGAGCAAGGACAAGAGAGTGAGCAACGTGCGGCCGGACATTTCGAGCCGGTAGGCCCGGTGCATCCGGGGCGGCATCATCCGGGCGCCCTTCGCGAGAATCGTCATGCGGTCACCTCCGTGTGAATGCGGCGGAACGGGGCCCTCGCGGAGCCGCGCCCATCCCCTGCCGCCATGCCCTCCCGGCCGCGCATCCCTGGCGCCGGGGCTAGTAGGCGTTACGGTGAAAGAACCCTTTGAACACCGTCATGAAAAGAATACGGAAATCAAAGCCAATTGACCAGTTGGAAATGTAAAAGAGGTCAAACTCGATCCGTTTCTCCAGGGACGTATTGCCGCGCCAGCCGTTCACCTGCGCCCAGCCCGTGATGCCGGCCTTCACCTTGTGGCGGGCCATGTAGTACGGGATTTCCTTGCGGAAGCTCTGGATGAACACGGGCCGCTCCGGCCGCGGGCCCACCAGGCTCATGTCCCCGCGCAGCACGTTGAGGAACTGGGGAATCTCGTCCAGGCTGGTGCGCCGCAGATGGCGCCCCAGCGGCGTCGTGCGCGTGTCGCCCTCCTTGGCCCAGACAGGGCCGGACTGCTGCTCGGCGTCGCTGCGCATGGTGCGGAATTTCAGCATGCGGAACGTCTTGCCGTTCCACCCCATGCGCTCCTGCACGTAGAACACCGGACCGGGGGAGGTGAACTTGATCAGCAGCGGCGCCACCAGGAACACCGGGGAGAACAAGAGCAGCGCGGCCACGCTGCCGGTCAGGTCCAGCACGCGTTTGAACACCTGATTCCACCCCTGCAGCGGCCCCTGGGAGACGGCGATCATGGGCAGGCCGTCAAAGTTCTCCGCCTCGGTGTGGAGCGGCAGGGCCGGGCCCAGGTCCGGCACGATGCGCAGATCGACGAAATGGTCGGCGAGAACGCGGGTCACCTGCTCCGCCGCCTCATACTGGCGCATGGTGAGCGCGGAGATCACCTGCTCGGCGGGATGCCGGTCGAGGATTTCCCGCAGCTGATCCACCCGGCCCAGGTGGGGCAAGCTCCGCAGGGCCGGGGTTTCCACCGCCGCGCCGGGGGTCACCAGGCCCACCAGTTGGAAGCCCGAATCCTGGTGCCGCATCCAGCGCTGATAGAATCGGGCGGCCAGGGCCGAATCGCCCACCAGCACGAAGCGGCGCAGCAGGAGGCCGCGGGCGCGCAGCATGCGGAGCACTTTCCGTACCGCCAGCCGCTCCAGCGTGACCAGCGCGCCCATGCACACGCCGAAGTACACCATGTGCATGCGGGAATACTCGAAGTCCCGGTAGAAGAAGCTCGCCGCCATCATCGCGAACACCACCAGGACGCAGCCCTGCAACACGGCCTGCAGCTCGCGGCGCACGCTCGCGAAGCGCTGGGAGCGGTAGACCCCGAGCGCATAGAACAGCAGCGCCGTGATCGCCAGCAGCACGGGGGTGACGTTGGCGTAGGGCCCGAAGGGCGGAGTCGATGGGCGGCCGATGGCCCGCTCCATCACGGTGGCGGTGAAGCGCTCCAGCCCCTCGCGCCGCAGCACCCGCTCCACGGCCCGGCGCAACCCCAATTCGGTGGTGTAGGCGTCCGCCACCTGGCGCACCAGACGCGCGGCGGCCTCGCTGGGCAGCCCCTGCGCCTCCGCCTGGGCAATGCTTTCCGAAGAGAGGTAGAGCACCTGGGCGGGGGGAAAGTTGATCGCCCGGAATCGCAGCCAATAGGCCAGGTTCCAGGAGCCCAGGATCAGCGCCAGATCCAGCAGGATCAGGAGCGTGAGCAGGATTTGATTGTGGCGCCGAAACACGGGTCCGTTGCCGCCCCTCTAGTTTGTTGCCGGGTGCCGGGTGCCATTCCGGGGGTTGCCCGGCCGGCGGCGGCCCGCCCGGTGAAACGGCTGGGTCGCGTCCGCGCGGCCTCGGCTGGCGGGTTAATGCCTTGAAGATACTTGCAGTATTATCTAGGGTGGGGGGCTGGGGGTCAAGGCAAAGTCCACCCGGGTCCAGCGCGGGCATCCGGGCGCTCCCCGGGCGCTGCATCCGCTCCAGAGGGCCACCGATCGCGTGCATGAACCGCCAGATGGCCCGCCCCAGGGGGATTGAGCCCCGTCCGGCGCAGGCCGGTGGCGCACTCCAATCGCCTCCGACCGCCGGGTAACCTCCCGGTTTGGTACGGGATTTGATAGACTTACCTCAGTTGCGCAAGGGGCGGTCTGCCGGCCATACCGGCCGCGGGCGGTTCCGGGCGCCAACCAGGAGCGGAGCATGGCTCACGATGAGGCGCTGGCCAAGGTTGGGGACGACCCGGCCTCCGGCGATGAAGAGGATCAGGAACTCTATACCGTCGTCGCCAGGCGCCCGAAGGCGGGGGCTTCCGCCACGGGTCCCACACCGGCGGAAGAGGGCGACGAGACCCCCTACCACAAGATCGATTTCATCGCAGACGTGCCGCTGCGCCTGAGCGTGGAGATCGGCCAGACCACCATGACGGTGCGCGAGATTCTCGCGCTGACCACGGGCAGTTCGGTGGAGTTCACCAAGGTGGTGGGCGAGCCGATGGATATTA
>JBGPEV010000174.1:0-6446 GCA_041482995.1 bacterium
CTTCAGGATGCGCTCCCAGCGCGCCAAGGTCCGGGCGGCGGTGAGATCGCCCGCGGCGGCGGGGGAGTATTGGGTGGGAAAAATGTCCAGTTGCGCCACGCCCAGCTCGGTGGCCTTTTGCAAGGTCCATTCGAGCGCTTTGTCCTTCACCGCGCCGAGCAGCAGCGAGAGCCGCACCGGCGGCAGGGCGGGAACCGCGAGAGGTTGGATGGGCCGCACCAGCGCCGCGTGGCGCTCCACCTGCACCACCTCGGCCAGGAAGCGCCGGCCGTCAGGGTCTTGCAGCGCGAAGGTATCCCCGCGCCGCAAGCGCCGGGATTTGAGCAAGTGCCCGGCTTCCTCGCCCTCCAGGCGGACCGGCTCGCCGGCGCGAAGCCGCTGCGGTGCGAAGAAGTACGACATGCGCGCGGCCGTGGCTCAGCCCATTTCGATCTTGAACTGCTTGATCTTCTTGTGGAGGTTGCTGCGTTCGAGCTTGATCACCTCGGCGGTCTTGGAGACGTTCCACTGATTGCGCTCCAGTTGCGCCTTCAAGAACGCCCGCTCAAAGGCATCCTTCGCGTCCTTGTAGATCTCGCCGAACTCCGTCACGCCGGCGCCGGCCGGCGCGCTGAGGCCGGCCGCGCGGTTGCCGATGGAGCTCAGGATCGCCGGAGGAATATCGGTCACCTGAATCTCCTCGCCCGCGCTCATGATCATCAGCCGTTCCACGATGTTCTTCAGCTCGCGGATGTTGCCCGGCCAGTCGTAGTGCTCCAGAACCTCCATCGCCTTGGGGGCCATGCGCTTGGGCTTCTCCCCATGGGTCTTGGAGAAGTATTCCAGGAAATGGGGCACCAGGATGCCCACGTCCCCTTCCCGCTCCCGCAGCGGCGGGATGGTGAGCGGCAGCACGTTGAGGCGGTAATAGAGGTCTTCCCGGAACCGGCCCGCGGCGATCTCGTCCTCCAGCTTCTTGTTGGAGGCGGTTATCACCCGGACGTTGACCTCAATGGTCTTGTTGCCCCCCACCCGCTCGAAGCGTTGCTCCTGCAACACCCGCAGGATCTTGGCCTGCACCTTCACGCTCATGTCCGCGATCTCGTCCAGGAACAGCGTGCCCTGGTGCGCCTGGTCGAACTTGCCGATCTTGCGCGCCGTGGCGCCCGTGAACGAGCCCTTCTCGTGGCCAAACAATTCGCTCTCGATCAACTCCTCGGGGATGGCGGCGCAGTTGACCTCGACGAACGGCCCGTCCTTGCGCGGGCTTTGCTCGTGGATCAGGTGCGCCACCGATTCCTTGCCGGTGCCGTTCTCCCCATAAATCAGCACCCACGCCTGACTGGCCGCCGCCCGTTCGACCTGCTCCATCAGGTGGAGAAAGGCCTTGCTCTGGCCGACGATCCGGTCGGTTTGCAAGCTGGCGGACTGCCGCAATTCCAGATTTTCCCGCTCCAGGCGCGATTCCTTCAGCGCATGGCTGAGCGTGAGCAACAGGGGATCGGCGGCGAACGGCTTCTCGACAAAATGGTAGGCGCCGAACTTGGTCGCGGTGACGGCGGTATCGATATTGGCGTGCCCCGAGAGCATGATCACCGGCAGCGCCGCGTGGCTCTGCTTGAGGGACCTCAGCACTTCGATGCCGTCGATGCCCGGCAGCCAGATGTCCAGCAGCACCGCATCGATGCCGTCGCCCGCGTCGGACTGGAACAGCGACAGACACCCCTCGCCGGAGTCCACGGTTTGGACGGCATAGCCTTCGTCTTCCAGCAGGTCCTTCAAGCTGGTGCGGATGTTCTGCTCGTCGTCGACAACCAGGATCGTATGCTTCATGGCACGTTGAGCGGTCAGGTTCGCGCCGGGTCAGGCGTGGGCGGCACGCTCGCCGACCGGGAACTCCATGGTGAACAGGGAACCGTGTGGTTTGATCTCGGAATAGCGGATGAATCCATTATGATCGGAAACGATCTGGTTCACAATTGTCAGCCCGAGCCCCGTGCCGCCGCTCTTGGTGGAAGTGTAGGGCTCAAACAGGCGGTGCTGAATGTGCTCCGGCACGCCCGAGCCGTTGTCGGAGATTTCCACCATGACTTGGCCCGCCGCAGCGTCGAATTCCGTGCGGATGCCGATCACGCCCGCGCCGCCTTCGGGGATGGAAGCGGCCGCGTTGTCGATGAGGTTGGTGACGGCGCGCTTGATCTGCTCCCGGTCCAAGGGGAACTGGGGCAGGGTTTCCTGCAGATCCAGGTGCAGGCGAATGTGCTCCGGCAATCCGTTCTCGTAGAAGTGGGCCAGTTCCCGCAACACCGCGTTCAGGTCGTCCGGCACGGGCCGGCTCTCGGGCAGCTTGGCGAACTGCGAGAACTCATTGACCATGTTCTTCAGGCTCGCCACGGTGTCGATAATGGTGCGGGTGCACTGGTCCAGAATCTCGCCATCGCCGTTGATCCGATCCAGATAGCGGCGCCGGATGCGCTCGGCCGAGGTCTGGATGGGCTGGAGCGGATTCTTGATCTCGTGGGCCACCCGCCGCGCCACCTCGCGCCAAGCCAGGGCCCGCTGGGTGCGCTGCAGGGAGGTCACGTCCTTCAGCATCAGCACGGCACCCTCCGTCGTCCCCTGCGGGTTTTCCAGGGGATGCGCGCTCACCTCCACCAGCGTCGGCCGGTTGTTGATCTGGAACGTGAACACCTGGGCGTACACGCGATGACTGGTGCCGCGCATGCGCTCCGGGGCGTCCTCCAGCATGCGCGCGAGTTCGTGCGGCAGCACGATGCGGTAGCCCCGCCCCTGCCACGGCTCGGCCAGCGGGGGCACCAGCTTCAGCGCGGCGCGGTTGATGGTGTTCACCCGCCCTTCCCGGTCCAGGGAAATGATCCCCGCATCGATGTTCTCCAGCAGCAATTCCACCAACCGGTTGCGCTCGCTCAGTTGCTCGTGGCTGCTGCGCAATTCCTCGGAACTCTTGATCAACTGGCGGCGCTGCTCCTTCAGTTGCCGGCTCATCATGTTGAAGGAGTCGACCAGGCTGGCAAAGTCGCCCTCCAGCGGCCCCAGGCTGCCGTGGCCGACCTGGTAACCCAGGTCGCCCTGCGAGACGCGCTGGGTCGCCTCGGCCAGCTTTTCCACCGGCGTGACGAATCCGCGCGCGAGGTAGAACGCCATCCAGGTGGCCGCGAAGATGATGAAGAGCGTCATCACGACCAGGATCGAGAGCACGAGCACCAGCAGGTCCCGGCCCAGGAACACCTTGCCCGCCTGCTCCCGGGTCAGCGCGTCGATGGCCTGGGAAAGGTCGGGCGGGGTCACCTCCACCACTTCCACCTTGAGCGGCGGCGTGCTGTCGGGAATCGGCAGCAGCAGGCGCTTGAGCGTGCGCTTCTCCGTGCGCTCGTTCCAGTAGAACTCGCCCTTGTTGGCGAAGTAGTCGCTGGGGGGCGGCTTCCACATGGTGAGCATTTCCGGCGAGGACACCCAGCGCGCCAGCATTTTTTGCTCGGGGTCATAGACGAACACGCCGCCCTGGTGGCGCGGCCGGTAGCCGCTCATCCAGTTGGCCCGCCGGTAGGCCCGTGCCTCCCGAGGCAGATAGGCCAGCAGGTCTTCCGCTTGGCGGCGCAACAGTTGATCCTCCCGCTGCGCTAGGCTTTCCACCACCACGCGGGTGCTCTTGAGCGCCTTGTTGTGTTCGCCCTTGGACCAGGTCTCGAACAGGAAGGCCATGAAGCCGCTGGCCATCAGGTGAAAGGCGGTGGAAGGCAGGGAAAGCGCGACGAATGCGATGATGAGTTTGGTCTTCAGCCCGACGCCGCCGATGGGCTTCTTGCGCTCGTAGACCAGTTTGAAGAGGTTGCGCAGGATCAGGTAGAACACCGTCGTCAACAGCACGATGTTCAGGCTGACGCCGACGAAGATGGTCAGGTTGCCGTCCAGTTCTCCCCAGTCGTGCAAGCCGGAATAGTTCAGCAGGAACAAGAACAGGACGACGATGATCACGAACAGGCTGACCACGCCGATCAGCCGGTTGCGGATCTTCTTCCGCTCCTGCAGATCGCGATCCAGGTCCGCGTCGTGGTGCTGGGATGCCATAGCTGGGCCCGTTCGGGATGGGGCGCGGCGCTGGGACGGCGCCGGAAGGTTCCCGCCCTAGTCCGGGCGGGGCAACCTGTCATCCATGCTAGTCGTTCCGCTTCCAGCCCGTCAAATTGCCGCTGGGGGCGGCGCTGCCCGCGCCGGGGCTGGCAGCCGGCCCGCCGCGCGCCTGGATTCGACCCAAGGCGCATGTTAGCCTGAATCCGCAGCCCGCGCGGACGCTGCCGGAGCGGCGCGGGGAGTCTCGATTCAGGGAGGAGCGGTTTCGTGAAGCGCAAGGAACCGGTTTCGTTCCAGGACCTGGTGACGCCGCTTTTTCAGGAGCGCAAGAAAGAGGCGCACCTCACGCTGACGGCGGTGCGCGGCCGCTGGGAGGACATTGTTGGACCCGACCTCGCCCGCAAGACCTATCCGCTGCGAGTGCACCGGGGCGTGCTGTGGGTGGGTGCTCCCGACGCCAGTTGGGCCTACCAGTTCCAGTTCATGCGGTCGGAATTGCAGCAGTGCTTGGAATCCGTGCTTGGCGCCACGGATATTCACGAGGTGCGGTTCAAGGCGGCCGAACTGCCGGCCTCCGCCGCGGCGGCGCTTCCCGATCCTGCCGGCGAGCCGGGCTCCACCGACGTCCCGGTGGACGAAGGGTTGACCCGCTCCGCTAAACGCATCGCCGATTCCGCGTTGCGCGCCCTGTTCGTGCGCTCCCTCGCCAAGCAACGGCAGAATCGCCTGAGGCGCGAAGCCGATGACGGCGCCCAGCCCAAGGTGTGACCCCGCAACCATGATTGTCGGCATCCCGAAGGAAATCAAACCCCAGGAAAATCGCGTGGCCCTGGTCCCGCCCGGAGCGCAGGCCCTGGTGCGGGCGGGCCACCGCGTGGTGGTGGAAACGGGCGCCGGGGTCAACAGCGGCTTTTCGGACGAACGGTACCTGGCCGCCGGGGCGGAGATCGCCGCATCGGCCAGGGCGGTATTCGAGGCGGCGGATCTGATCGTGAAAGTGAAGGAGCCGCAGCCGGTGGAGTCTGCGCTGCTGCAACCGCGCCACCTGGTGTTCTGCTATCTGCACCTGGCCGCCGAGCCGGCGCTCTCCCAGGCGCTGATGGGCTCGGGCTGCACGGCCATCGCCTATGAGACCCTCCAGGCCCCCGACGGCAGCCTGCCGCTGCTGGTGCCCATGAGCCAAGTGGCCGGGCGCATGTCCATCCAGGTGGGCGCCGATGTGCTGCTGCGCCATCATGGTGGGCGCGGCGTGCTGCTCAGCGGCATCCCCGGCGTGCGCCCCGCCAAGGTCGTGATCCTGGGCGCGGGCATCGTGGGGTCCAACGCGGCCCAGATCGCCGTGGGATTGGGTGCGGACGTGGCCGTGCTGGACCTGAACGCGCGCGTGCTGGCCCGCCTGGACGAGGTGTATCGGGGCCGGTTGAAGACACTCGTCTCCAGCAGCCACGCCATTGCCGAAGAGGTGCGCGACGCGGACCTCGTGATCGGCGCCGTGCTGGTGACCGGCGCCAAGGCACCCCGGCTGGTGACCCGGGAAGTGGTGCGCACGATGCCCAAGGGGTCGGTAATCGTGGATGTGGCGATCGATCAAGGCGGCTGCGTGGAGACTTCCCGCCCCACCACCCATGCGGACCCGACCTACATCGAAGAGGGGGTGGTGCACTATTGCGTGACCAACATGCCCGGGGCCGTCGCGCGGACCTCCACGCTGGGACTGACCAATGCCACGCTGCCCTATGTGCTGCGGCTGGCCGACGGTGGCCTGAAGGCGCTCAACACGGACTCCGGCTTCGCCGCGGGGCTCAATGTGCAGGCGGGCAAAATCCGCCATCCGGCCGTTGCGCTCGCCATGGCCCGGGAATCCTTCCCCGCGACCCCATAGAGCGCCTACCAGAACTGCAAACTGCCTCAACACAAAGGACACCCTTCGCTGCGCTCAAGGGCAGGCGCCGACCACAAAGGGGCACAAAGAATAGCGAATTTTTCACGCCGACTCATCGAGGGATTTGAGCCAATCGAGCGTTCTGGTGCGCTACTTCGCGCTTCGCGGAACCCCCGCCAGGCGGAAGCAAAACTGTCTATGTGTCCTTCGTGTACATTGTGGTTGAGACGTCTTGTAGGACGCATGCTCTGTTGAAAACCCATTCCAGCACGACTTCCCAATCCGAGTATCCTCTCACTGCTTGCAGGGAGAGGTGGCGCGCAGCGCCGGAGAGGGTTCTCGCCGGTCGTTCTGCACCGAACCAACCTGGGTTTTCAACAGAGCATTAGGCGCTCTTAAGCTTCACCCGGCAACTATTTCGGGAATCCCAGCGGGGCGGACTATGCCATTTCGCATTCATTCGTGAAATTTTCCGTACCGTAGGGGCATGGCA
>JBGPEV010000175.1:0-6445 GCA_041482995.1 bacterium
ATGCGGAGCGGCATCACGACAGCGAGGAAAGATGAGTCTTCCGGCACCTTGATCAGGCACGGATTGAGCGCGCCCTTCAACTGCAATTCGATCATCTCGCCATGGGTGGCGACGGCCAACACGTCTTGCAGATAGCGGGCGTTGAAGCCGATCTGGAAATCCTCCCCATCGTACTCCACGGGGAACTGGTCTTCCACGTCGCCATACTCGGCGCGCTCGGTCTCCAGGTGCAGCATTTCCTTGCTGAGCGAGAGCTTCACGGGTTTGATCTTGTCGCTGCTCATCACGGACACCTTGCGCAGCGCGTTGATGAAGCGCTCGCGGTTGGCGGAGACGATCTTGTCGCTGTCCCTGGGAATGACGGGATCCACGTTGGGGAATTTGCCTTCCACCAGGCGGGTCATGAGCACGATGCTGCCGGTGGTGAGCACCAGCGTGCGCTCGTCGAACGCAACTTCCACGTCGCCCTCGGCGCGGCTCAAGACCTTCTCGCTTTCCTCCAGCGCGCGGCGGGGCACGATGATCTCCGGCGGCTGCTTGGCCTTCAGCACCTGCACGGGCTTCACTACCTGGGCCAGCCGATGACCGTCGGTGGCCACGAACTTGGCGTCGCCCTCGCCGATGCGGATGCACACGCCGGTCAAGTTCTTGCGCGTCTCGTTGGTCTGGGTGGCAAACTTGGTCAGCTCGATGCAGCGCTTCAGCTCCTTGCAGTTCATCTTGAAGGCGTTGGGCAGCTCCGTGCGCTCCATTTGCGGGTAGAGCCCGATGTCCACGGAGGGCAGGCGCAGCCGCGTGCCACCGGCGGTTTCGGAGAGGGTGGCCCACATCTGGGCATCGGTGGCGATGGCCACCTGTTCGGTCAAGAACTCGCGGCTGATCTCCAGGGAGCGCTTGGCGCTGATGCAGACCGTGCCCTCTTCCGCCACTTCGGCCGGAAAGGTTCCCGTTACGGAAATCTCGTAATCCGTCGCGGAGAACTCGATGTGCGCGGGGACGCCCTGCGCCTCGGGTACGGCCTTCAAGAGGAAGTTGGACAGGATCGGTTTGCTGGAACTCTTGTCCGTGATCGGCGCGATCAGTTCCAAAGCATTAACGAGGGTACTTTTATCGATGGTGATCTTCATATGCTACCGCTGTGCCGAGGTGTGCCGTCGAAATCTCATGGGACTGCCGTGATTCCATTCATCCTATTCCGTGTCCGGGCGTTCGAAATCCCGCCTGAAATCCTCGCGACCGCCAACGATAGAAATTGCCTTGCCCATCCACGCTCTCCAGTTTCGTTGCCGTTCCGCCCCACCGTCAGCCATCCTCAATTTGTAGCAGAAATCGGCCTAGGCGGATAGGCGCAATCCGCTGCGAAACGCGTTGATATAACTACCGAACCGTATTCGACCGATGCTTCGAATTCCGTCCCGGTGCGCTGGGGCGGGAACCCCGCCGCTGGGCGCCGGCAGATCCCTCCGTCAGTTCCTGCCGCAGTTGCAGCACCATGCGCCGCAGGTGAGGACTCTCCGCCAATTGCTTCTGCGCGGTCTGGTAGGCATGAGAGAGCGTGGAGGTCGCCCGGTTGCCCACCCAGCGGGAAATCTCGGAATAGGAGAGGCCGCCCAGATCCCGCAGCAGATAGATCACCACCTGCCGCGCCCGCACCAGCGCCGTGGACTTTTCGGGCGAGCGCAGGGCGCGCTGAGCGATGCCGAAGCGGTCGCACACCTTGGCCACGAGCGCCTCGGGCGAGATGGCGATCGGCCCTGCCAGGGCGGACAGTTCCAGGAAAGGCGCCGCGTATTGCCGCGCGAACTCCAGCGTCACCGGCTGGCGCAACAGCGCGGCATAGGCCGCCAGCCGCACGAGGGCGCCCACCAATTGGCGGGGATTGGCGATCTGTTCCGCGAGAAACGCCGCCACGGGCTCCGGCAGCGCCATGCCCTCCCGCGCGGCCCGGGCCCGCACCAGCCGCAGGCGTGCCTCGCCATCGGGCAGCGCCAGGTCCGCCACCAGGCCCATTTCCAGGCGCGAGCGCAAGGTCTCGTTCAGTCCGGTCATGCCCTGGGGCAGCCGGTCCGCGCTCACCACGACCTGCCGGCCGGAACCGTGCAGCTTATCGAACGTGTGCAGCAACTCTTCCTGCGCCTTGGGCGTGACCAGCAGGAATTGCAGGTCATCCACCAGCAGCGCGTCCGCCGCGTGGTACTTCTCGCGCACGGGCTTCATGCGCCGCACCTGAATCGCCTCCAGCACTTCCACCTTGTAGGTCTCGCCGGAGACCAGCACCACGTTCAGGCCCGGGTGGGCCGCCAGCAATTCCGACCGCAACGCCTGCAGCAGGTGCGTCTTGCCGCTGCCGGTGGGGCCGGCCAGATAGAGCGGGTTGAAGCGCTGGCCGGGCTGCGCCGCCACGTCCCGCGCGAACTGCAGCGCCAGCCGGTTGGCCTCGCCCTCCACCACGCTGTCGAACGTGACCTGGGATGCGGGCCGCGGCAGCACGATCGTCTCGTCGTCCGCGCCGCGCGGGGCCAGCGGCAGCGGCAACTGTCCGGCGGCGGCCGACGCGTCCACGGGCGCCGTGCCCGCCAGACGGCATTCCAGCCGCACCGGCTCCGCGGCGGCCAGGTCGGGAAACGCCGCGCGCAGGCACTCCAGCACGGTGGCGCGGAACTGCTTCTCCACGCGGGACTTGAAGAACCCGTTGGGCAACCCGCCCAGCACCACGCGGCGCGGTTCGAGACTCAGCAACTGCAGGCGGGGCAACCACGCGGCGGCGTCATCGGCCGGGAGCCGTTCCGCCAGCAATGTCTTGCAGCGTTCCCAGCCGGTCTGCTGGGCAGTGAGGAGCGATTCCGTCATGGAATTCGAGGGACGTTCGGTTTGCGGCATCCATTCCCAGGCATCGTTCTACCCAATGCCGCGGCCCCTGTCACCAGAAATGAAAAACAAAACAAAAACAAAGGATTAACCACAACGCGCACGACGGACACAACGAACAGCGCTTGGGTGATGTCCGGTGATTGGGAAGTCGAGTCGATTGGCGATCAGATGGGCGTTCTGATAGCTCCCCTCGCAGTTCGTAGTGCTCGTTTTGCTCGTCGTGGTTCAGCCGTTTTTCCCCTCCGCTCCACTCATCCATCCGCGTGGGGATGCGGATCACGGATGTGAGCGTGCGGTGCACGGACCGGCGGAAGGGGGTGCGGGGTTCAGAAGCGCCGTTGCGCGCGCCGGCCGTAGGCTTCCTTGCGGGCGGCGATGCGGACTACCGTGACCAGTAGGTGGTCGCCGGACACTATATACAGGATTCGGACATCCCGTTTCTTCCAGCGGTAGCCGGGCTTGCCGCCCAGTTTCTGACTGCGCCTGGGAAACAATTCGCGCTCGAGCTCCTGAATCCCTTCCCGCGCGGTCGCATACGCATCGGGGGGCAGCTTCTCCAAATCACGCCCGGCGGCGGGGGCGAGTTCGAGGACGTGGCGTGGTGTTGATTCCGTGCTTCCGGTCGAGCTCATCACGAACCTCGCTCCAGGGGATTCGTTTGGCGTTGCGCGGGTCCGCCAGCGCCTCTTGGATCAAGCGCCAGTCTTCCTCGTCCTCCTCGTCCTCCTCCATGATCTGGTCGAGCATCTCCATCGGCACAATGGCGGCCAGATCCTGGCCCCGGCTTTCGAGAATCACGGGCCGCCCTTTGTAGGCGACCTTGTGAAGCAGGGCGGTGAAGGCTTTCTTCGCTTCGTAGGGTTTGATGCGCTGGATGCTTGCCATGGCGGTCCCTTGCGGCGAGTGGAGACGAATTCAACGATATCGCCTATATAGGCTAACACGACGATAGGGAGAGAGTCACAGGGAGCACACAAGATTTGGACCTTATGACAAAACTGCCACCTGCCTTGAACCACGACGAGCACAACGCACACAACGAACAGCAGGCTTGAAGCCCCGTTTCGCGCGAACCGCAGCTATCGAAATCCCATCGTGTTCGTTGTGTCGTTGTGGTTCAGCAATTCTGTCAGGCGCTCTTAGCCCCACACCCCCGCCACGGCGGCGGCGACAATGACGTAGCGGGCGGCCTTGCCCGTGGCGACCAGCAGCAGGAACGGGACGATGCCCACCCGCAGCACGCCCGCCACGACGGTAAGCGGGTCACCCACGATGGGAAACCAGGAGAGCAGCAGCGCCCAGACGCCGTAGCGCTGGAACCAGGTCTCGGCCCGCGCGGCTTGCCCGGGCGTGAGGGGATACCAGCGCCGCCCCTGGAAGCGGGCGAAGCCGCGGCCCAGGCCCCAGTTGGTGAGCGCCCCCAGGGTGTTGCCCGCCGTGGCCACCGCGACCAGCGTGGCGGCGGAGTGGGCGCTCCCGGAGAGCAGGGCGGCCAACACCACCTCCGAGGAGAACGGAAGCACGGTGGCCGCCAGGAACGCGGAAAGGAACAGCCCGCCATAGGCGGCAAGGTCGCCAGCCATGGTCTCCCGTCGTTGGCGCGCCCGATGTTCACCGCTCCGCGGCACCGCCTCTACATCAACAGCATCAGCACACGGATCGACACGATGACCGTGGCAACGTGGCTGATCAAGGCGCCCAGGGCGCGCGGCGGACTGGCGGGCTTCAGGAACAGGGCGCCGATCACGTGCAACAGGCGCCCCAGCAGGAACGCCAGCCCGAGGGGATGAATCCAGCCCTTGGCGCCGCCCATCAACTCGTAGGTCACCAGCGCGAGCAGGAAGATCACGCTGAATTCCAGCATGGTGTAGTGGGCGCGGCGGGCGCGGGCCAGCGTCAGATCCCCGCCGTCGTCATACCAGATATTCTTGCGGCCGCGCTGCACGGAAACATGGAAACTAAACGCCGTGAGCACCAAGCCAACGATGGCAACGTAGTAGCCTGACAGCAACGTGGTCATGGTCCCTCCCCAGATGGCGCGCGCCTTGCCGGTGCACCGCCCGGTACTCCGGGCAGAGGGCGCGGCGGTGTGTCCGTTACAGTGAACGTCTAGTCGAGTACAAAAAACAAGCGCGCACAACGCCGGCTCCCAGCATGGAGAGCCTCGGGTGTGCTAGCTTATGACGGGTGAAGGCAGGGCCGCCGGACACAATACTTCAGGAAGCGCGCGCCCATGCAGGCCTATTCTGTCGGTTTCGCCAAGAAGAACGCCGAGGCGTTCTTCGGGCTATTGCGCCGTACCGGCATCCGGCGCGTGGTGGACATCCGCCTGCGCAACACTTCCCAGTTGGCCGGGTTCACCAAGAAGGAGGACCTACCCTACTTCCTGCGGGAATTGTGCGGGGCGGAATACCTGCACGAGCCGCTCCTGGCGCCGACGGACGCAATCCTGGATGACTACAAGAAGGCGGGCGGCGATTGGGCGGCCTACGAGCGCGCCTTTCTGCCGCTGCTCAAGGAGCGCCGCATCGAGGCGCACCTGCCGCGGGAGCTGTTCCAGGTGCCCACGGCGCTGCTGTGCGCGGAGCCCACGGCCGAGCACTGCCACCGGCGGCTGATCCTGGAATACCTGGCGCGGCAGTGGGGCGGCCTGGAAATCGTTCACCTGTAGGCGATCCCTTCTCGAGCGTTGCCATGGCTGTGTCCGAGATCATGCTGGCCTCTGAAGTTGGCCGCGGATTGCACGGATGAACACGGATACTGCGCCGGGACTGGGGGGAATAAAGAATTCAGGGCTTGAACAAAGGATCTGCAAAAGGCTCGTGGACGTTGGCCAGCATGCGGAAGTTGCTACATGAACGGCCTTTGCCCGAAGATTGGCGTGCTTTGACGCCCTGTGGACGGTAAGTCAATGTAGACCTTGAAGACGCTTCCGCCTGGAGAATGCCTTGAGACAAGTGATCCTGTTCCGTGACGAGAGCGGCGGTTGGGTGGTCGAGTGCCCCAGCCTGCCTGGTTGCATCAGTCAGGGCGACACCCGCGAGGAAGCAATCGCCAACATCAAAGAAGCGATTGACCTTTATGTCGAGGTCCTGAAGGAGGACGGCAAGCCGATTCCGGAAGACACCTACGAGGCGTACTTGGTGGCCGTGTGACAAAGCTGCCGGTGCGTTCAGGTCAGGATTGCGTGCGCGCACTCGAGCGAGCTGGATTTCGAAAGCGGCGGCATCGTGGCAGTCACGTCATTCTCGCACGCGACGTCCGGCGGCTACGATAACCGTTCCGATGCATCGCGAATTGCGCCCCGGCACCCTGCGTTCGATTATTCGAGATGCGGATCTCACCGTTGAAGAGTTCACTCAGTTCCTGAACCGTTGAAGATTTTCCCTTCGCAGGTCTGTGCGCCCAACTGTCGGCCAGTAGCTCATCGACAACCCCCGCAAGAAAAATCCGTGAAATCCGTGTCAATCCGTGGCTAAAGAACCCGTCTACCTCGAAACCCGCGGCTTCGCGGAGAATCGCGTGGATCCCGTATCGTTGCTGGACGCCATCCTGCCGCTGCATGACGCCCGGG
>JBGPEV010000176.1:0-6410 GCA_041482995.1 bacterium
CCAGGGAAACCCATGACCCGTTCACAAGCCGTTAGCGCCGCCGCCGCGCCCGCCGTCACCGCTCTCAGCCCGGGATTGGGCGTACACATCGCGGACGTGAACCTGACCCGGTTGGAGGACGCCGCTTGGCGGGTGATTCACCAGTCCTTTGTGGACCAGCACGTGGTCGCGTTCTCCGGCCAGCGGATGACGCCCGAGGAACTGATGGCCTTCAGCCGCCGGTTTGGCCCGTTGGAGTCCCACGTGCTCACCCAGTTCCACCACATCCAGCACCCGCAGATCATGATGCTCTCCAACGTGGTGGAGGACGGCAAGGCCAAGGGCCTGGCGGACGCGGGAACCTACTGGCACTCGGACATCAGCTACAAGGCCAAGCCGTCCCGCGCCACCGTGCTTTATGGCGTGGAGATTCCAGAGGAGGGCGGCGACACGCTCTTCACCAACATGGAGGCCGCCTACGCCGACCTTTCCGACGCCCTGAAGCGCCGCGTGGAGGGGCTTAAGGCCGAACACAATTACGCGTATCGCAGCGACCGCCTCGCCGCGGAACTGGGCAACCGGCCGCGCCTCACCGAGCAGCAATTGAAGGACACGCCCACCGTGGTGCATCCGGTCGTGCGCACCAACCCGGATTCCGGGCGCAAGGCGATCTACATCAATCCGGGGTTCACCGTGCGCATCCTGGGCCTGACCGAGGCCGAGAGCCAGGCGCTGATGCAATAACTGTTCGACCATTGCCTGCGGCCCAAGTACCGGTTGGACTACCATTGGCACGTGGGCGACGTGGCGATCTGGGACAATGCCGCCGTGATGCACTCGGCCACCACCCGCGACCTGCCGCGCAGCAAGCGCCGCACCCTGTTGCGCACCATCGTCAGCGGCGACGAGCCCTACTGATCCCGGCGGGACTTGCTCTCCCATCGGCGATTCCGCGGGGGACGCCCAGATGCCGGACATCGGCAAGAAGGCGCCGGGCATCCTCGTCTGTCGACACTAGGGGTGGTTGCCGGAGGTGGCATGAGGCGCCGCCCCCGGGTGCCGCCGTTCCCACGCCCGCATCATGGCCTTGCGCGCTTCTTCCAAGCCGAACATGAGCAGCGCCCCGGCCAGGGCGGCGCCCCACGCCCACGCCGCGACGGGCGCGGTGCCAAAGATCAGGTGGCCCGGCGGCGTGTAGACAATGAGCAGGATCAAGGCCAGTTCCACGAGCACGCCGATGCCGATCAGGGGATTGGAGGCGAACGGAACGGTGAACGCCGATTCCCGCTGGCTGCGGCACAGGTAGACGTTCGCCACCTGGGTGACCACGATGGCGGCCAGGCAGGCCGCGGTGGCCTGCAGATAGAGCGGGTCGAACTTGCCGAGCGCCTCCCCATAGCTCCACCCGCCGTCCCGCAGCGCGAGGAAGTAGGCGCCCATGGCGACCGCCGCCTCGAGCAGGCCCAGGAAGCCGTAGGCGCGCGCGATCAGCGCCGTGTCGATCAGGCGCCGGTGGTAGCCGCGGGGCGGCTGCCTCATCAGCCGCGGGCCGGGCCGCTCCGCCCCCAGGCCCAGGGCGGGGATCATGTCCGTCCCCAGGTCCACGGCCAGGATCTGGATGATGGTGAGCGGGAGCGGCACGCGCAGCAGGACGAACACCAGGTAGGGCACGATCTCCGGAATGTTGGACGTGAGGATGTAGGTGAGGAACTTGCGGATGTTGGCGAATACGGCGCGCCCTTCCTCCACCGCCGCCACGATGCTGGCGAAGTTGTCGTCCAGCAGCACCAGGTCCGCCGCTTCCCGCGCCACGTCGGTGCCCGCGATGCCCATCGCCACGCCGATGTCCGCCGCCTTGAGGGCGGGCGCGTCGTTCACCCCGTCCCCGGTCATGGCCACCACGTGGCGCTTGGCCTGCAGCGCCTTCACGATCCGCAGCTTGTCGCCGGCGGCGGTGCGGGCGAACAGCAGGTGGGGGGCGTCCAATTGCAATTGCAGTTGCGCGTCGGACATCCGGGTCACTTGGTCGCCCGTGATCAGCACCGGGTCCTCCCTGCCGTAAAGCCCGATCTCCCGCCCGATGGCCAGGGCGGTGCGCGGGTGGTCGCCGGTGGCCATGATCACGCGAATGCCCGCTTCCTGGCAGGTGCGCACGGCCTGGGCCACTTCTGGGCGGGGTGGGTCCTCCAGCCCCACCAAGCCCTGCAAGATCAGGTCGCACTCCCACTGCTGGCGCGGAATCGGCTCGGGAAGAGGGCGCCAGGCCAGGGCCAGCACGCGCAGTCCCGTGCGCGCCATCTCGTCCTCGGCGGCGCGGAAGGCCGTCATCCGCTCCGCCGTCAGGGTCACGGTGCCACCGTCCTGCGCCAGGTGGGTGCAGAGCGGCAGGACGGTTTCCAGGGCACCCTTGGTATGCAAGGTGCCGGCGCCGGCGCCATCGTAGAACACGGACATGCGCTTGCGGTCGGCATCGAAGGGGATCTCGTCGGCCCGGTGGCCCTCCGCCTGTCCGGGCAGGGCGGCGCGGGCCATCCGCACCAGGGCCACCTCCATGGGGTCGCCCAGCAGGGTGGACGGCCCGGCACCGTTGCCGCGCTCGCTCACGTTCTCGCAACGCAGCGCGGTCTCCATCAGTTGCCGGATGCCGGGCTGGTGTGCCGCCTGGGCGATCAACTCCTGCGCCGGCACCCGGGCCGCGCCCAAGAAGGCGGCTTGCACGCTCATGCGGTTCTCGGTGAGCGTGCCCGTCTTGTCGGTGCAGATCACGGTGGCCGAGCCCAGCGCCTCCACCGCCGTCAAGTGCCGCACCAGCGCATTGCGCTTGGCGATACGCTGGGAGGCCATGGCCAGTGCCAGGGTGACCGTGGGCAAGAGACCCTCCGGCACATTGGCGACGATGATGCCCACGGCAAAGATCAAGTTCTCCCAGAACGACAAGCCGAGTCGCTGGCCGAGCAGGAAAAACACGACCCCCAGCCCCACGGCCAACCCGGCGACGATGCGGCTGAGGAACGCGATCTCCCGCTGCAAGGGGGACTGCACCTCCGTGGCGGCCTGGGTGAGCCGGGCAATCGCGCCAAAGGCGGTGCGCATGCCGGTGGCGAAGACCACCCCGCGCCCCAGGCCCGAGACGAGGGACGTGCCGGCCAGCACTACATTGGGGGCGTGGATCAGCTCGAATCCCTCCGCCGGATGCTGCGTCTTCTCGACCGGGAGGGATTCGCCGGTGATGGTCGCCGTGTTTACCCGCATCCCGAAGGCTTCCACGATGCGGCAGTCGGCGGGCACGTCGTCGCCCTCCGCCAGCACCACCAGGTCGCCCGGCACCAGTTCGGCGGCGGGAATTTCCTGCACTTGGCCCTGGCGCACCGTCTTGACCCGATGGGGCAGCACCTTTTGCAAGGCGGTGAGGGTGCGCTCGGCCTTGAACTCCTGCCAGAATGAGAACAGCCCGTTGATCACGATGACCCCGATGATCGCCAATCCGAGGGTGGCCATGCCCTCCCCCGGCTGCCGGTACTCGGCGAAGAAGGCCAGGGCCGTCGCGACCCACAGGGTCAGCGCGAAGAAGTGGGTGAACTGAGCCGCCAGCATCCGGCTCCAGTGGCGGCCCTGCACGCGCTGCACCTGGTTGGGGCCAAACTCGGCCAGCCGGCGGCGGCCCTCCGCATCGCTCAGCCCGGTGCGGCTGGTCTTCAGGCTGTGGAAGACGTCCTCGATCACCGCCTGCTGGATCTTCAGTTCTGGCATGGCATCCGTCCGCACCCGTCCGCAGTCGCCCTTCCGCAGCCCACAACGAACGTGGGATTTGGCCCCGCAGTTGCACACCTTTGTCTGAATTCGTCCGCCCGGCGGGCGGCGGGGTCACCGGGGTGTGCATCCATTGTTCCTCTATCCCGGCAGCCCCGCGCAGGCAAAGAGGAGTGGCAGAGGATGCCAAAAGGAGTAAAATAAGCGCGCTTTGCGCCGGCAGCAGAGTGCCGCCGGGGGCGCGTCCAGCAGCGGCTGCCCAGGGCCCATGAGGGCCCGCAGCGCCATCCACCGCCGGCCGGGAATCTTCCCCTTGCTCAGGAGGAGCAAACCACCGTGGCCACGTTACTGTTTCTAATCCTAGGCTTTGGGTCGCTGATCCTGGCCTACGTGCTGGAAGGCGGAGCCCTGATCGGTCTGCTGGGCGAAACGCCCGCCATGATCGTCTTCGGCGGTACCTTGGGCGCATTGGGCGTGTCGTTTCCCACCAATGACGTCAAGCGGCTGTTCTCCGTGATGAAAGTCGCCTTCGCAGAGAAGCCGAGAAAGCTCACGGACAGCATCTTCTTCTTCATCGATATCGCGTCCTTGGCCCGCAAGGAAGGCATTCTCGCGCTGGAAAAGATCATCAATACCGAAGAAGACCTGGACAACATGACCAAGGCCGGTCTGCAGTTGGTGGCCGACGGCGTTGAGCACGAGCTGATCCGCGACATTCTGGAACTCTACGTCGAGAAGCGCTCCGAGCGGCACAAGGTCGGGGTGGCGATGTTCGAAGCCGCCGGGGGGTTCTCGCCCACCATGGGGATCATCGGAACCGTGCTGGGCCTGATCTTCGTGCTCAGCAACCTGGCCGAAACCAGCACCCTGGGCCCCAAGATCGCCGTCGCGTTCATCGCCACGCTCTACGGCGTCGGGTTTGCCAACCTGTTCTGGCTGCCCATCGGCAACAAGCTGAAGGTCCTCAACGCCATCGAGACGAACCAGGGCCAGGTGGTCGTCGAGGCGATCCTGCTGATCGAGAAGGGCGTCAGTCCCAAGATCGTGGAAGAGAAGCTCAAGGCGTTCCTGGATCCTGTGGAGTTGGAGAAGTTCGACAACATCGGCCGGCCCAAGGAGAAGGCGTCATGAGCGGGCGCAAGAAGCCGCACGAGGCGGAGAAGGAACCCAACGCCGAGCGTTGGCTGCTCACCTATGCCGACCTGATCACGCTGCTGATGATCTTCTTCGTCGTGCTCTATGCCATGAGCAAGGTGGAGCAGAGCAAGTTCGAGGCGCTCTCCACCTCCCTGCGCTTCGTGTTCGGCGGGGGCGGCAGCCTGATCGGCCAACAAACCGGCACCGGCGTGATCCCCCTGCCCCTGGAATCCGAGAGCGGCCTGGACGTGGTGCTGGAGGAATACGAGAAGTACCTGGCCCAGACGGGGGTGCAGCAGGAAGGCAGCCCGGCGGCCATCGAAGACCGTGGGCTGGTGATCACCATCCAGGAGAAGCTCGCCTTCGAACCGGCCAAGGCCGACCTGACGCCACGGGCAAAGGCGCAGTTGACGGTGCTGTCCAAGCTGCTCAACAACGTCAACAACTACGTGCGGGTGGAAGGTCACTCCGACAATTCCCCCATCAACACCGCGGTGGTGCATTCCAACTGGCAACTTTCGAGCCTGCGCGCGGCGAATATCGCCGAGTTCCTGGTGAAGGAGGGCGGAGTGATGCCCCAACGCGTCTCCGCGATCGGCTATGGGGAATACCGCCCCATCGCGAGCAACAGCGCCGCCGCCGGCCGGGCGAGGAACCGCCGCGTAGAGATCATCCTGCTCAACAAGAAGTTCGACCAGACCGAGCGCAACGCGCGGTAGCGCTCTCGCGCAACGCACAGCCGCTCGACAGCGGCTACTGCGCCGCGGGCGGCCGGGCGGGAATCCGCTCTTTCGCCGCCTCCCGCAACCTGGCCTTCTGGATCTTCCCCGACGACGTCATGGGCAGTTGCTCCACCAGCAGCACGTGGCGGGGCGCCTTGAAGCTGGCGATCTGGCCCCGGCAGAACGCCAGCACGTCCTCCGCCGTCAGCACGGCGCCGGCCTTGGGAATGACGAAGGCGACCGGCACCTCCTGCAGCCGGTCGTCGGGCAGGCCCACCACGGCCACCTGCTGAATGCCGGGGTGGCCGAGCAGGAAGCCCTCCACCTCCATCGGGTCCACGTTCTCCCCGCCGATCTTCAGCATGTCCTTGTAGCGGCCCATGAAGACCAGATAGCCGTCCGGGCGCAGGTACCCCATGTCGCCGCTGTGCAGCCAACCCTGCGCGTCGAGGACCTGCGCCGTCTCCGCGGGCTTGTTGTAGTAGCCCTGCATCACCATGTAGCCCCGCACCGCGATCTCGCCCGGCGTGCCGGGCGGCAACGGCTGGCCGGTCGTGGGGTCCAGGATCGCCACCTCGTAGCCGGGCGCGGGATAGCCCGAGGTCTCGCAGCGCTGCTCCAGCGTGGAATCGAGGAAGGAGAGGCAGGCGCCGACACTCACTTCGCTCATGCCGAACGCGGTGAAAGTCGGAAACAGGCGCGCATTGGTGCGGTGGGCGATGGCAGTCGAGCTGGCCATCCCCGCGGCGCAAATGCCCGCGCGCAAGCTGGACACGTCGCGGGCGCGGCGCTCCTGCCCGTCCAGCAGGTCCTTGAAGTGGG
>JBGPEV010000177.1:0-6368 GCA_041482995.1 bacterium
CAGCGCCTGCACCGCCTGATGACCCGCGACCGCGCCACGCTCTTCGAGTTGCAGCGCATGCGGCGCAACCGCCTCATCGATGGGGCGATCGCCGTGGTGCGGAGCTACCGGGTGTTCCTGGGAGAGGACGCACCGGACGAGCCGGGGCAGAACGCGGACCCGGTCGTGGCGGAAACGCCCGCGACCAGCGCCGGACGCTTGCCGGAGGCGCCGGCAACACCCTCGAACGATGGGCAAAACGGCGATTTCCGCAAACGGACCCTGTCGACCGGATTGGCGGGCATGCCGCGGGCGCGGGAGGTCGCGACCCGCCTAATACCATTTCACATTCGATCGTGAATCATCGACCGGTCGTAGGGCCACGTTATATCGTGCCCCTACGGGCGGATCGTCTGACGAATGAAAGCGAAATGGAATCATTCCAACGAACAAGCCATCTTCCGGACATTTTCGTTTAAGCAGGTACCTTCGGCGCACCGAGACGGCATTCTTGGGGGGTGCGCCAAAGATCCATGCCACCGGCCGTCCGCCCGGTTGCCGCCCGAATCGGGCTGTCCGGCCGTTATCCCTCTGAACCCCCGGACGCTTGCGCGGTTTCCGCCCGCCGACACCCTTGCGAGGATGCACATGGACGGCCAGCCCATCGAACCCAATCGCACCGTGCTGATTTTGGATGACGAGCCGGCCATCGTCTCGGCCGCCGCGCGCACCCTGGAATCGGCCAACTACACGGTGACCACCGGAGCGAACGCGCAGGAGGGACTGGCATTGGCGGCCCAGCGGGAGTTCGCCCTGATCCTGTCGGACAACATCATGCCCGGCATGCACGGCCTGGAGTTCCTGGCCATCCTGATGAAGCAGAGCCCGCGCTCCCGGCGCATCCTCGTCACCGGGTACACCGATCTGAACCAGGCGCTTGACGCCTTCAACCACGGCATCCTGCACCGCTACGTACAGAAGCCGTGGGACCGCCTCGCCTTGCTCGGCATCGTCAACGAGGAATGGAATCTCTATGCCCAGGCCAACATCGAGGAGCGTGCACTTTCCGAAGCCGAATCCCTGCTCAAGCAGCGGGCCGATATGGTTGCCCAGGCCGCCGACCTGCTGCGGCGGGCCGGAGCGGCCAAGATTGTGCGCGGCAAGGCGCAGCCTCCGGAGCGCAGACTGGCCGTGATCGTGAACGGCGACGTCGTCGGGTTCAGCCGGCTGATGGGCACGGATCACGAGTCCACCATGGCCACCCTCACCGCATGCCGGGAAGTCCTGTCGCGTCTGGTGGGCCAGCATCGCGGCCGCATTGTCAATGCCGTGGGTGACAGCGTCTTGGCCGAGTTTCAGAGTGCCGTGGATGCCGTGACCTGCGCCTGCGAGATCCAGGTGGAGTTGGGACGCCGCAACGCGTCTCTGCTCCCGGCAACCAAGATGCACTTCCGGTTCGGCATCAATGTGGGCGACGTCCTGATGAACGGAGGGGATCTCTACGGCGACGGCGTGAACGTGGCCGCGCGCGTTCAGGCCCTGGCCCAGCCGGGGGGCGTTTGCATCACGGACGCGGTTTACCGCCACGTCAAGGCCCGGCTGCCCTATCGGTTTCATGCTCTCGGCGCAAAGGATTTGAAGAACATCGCGGATCCCGTCGACGTCTATGCCGTCATCACCGGAGCGGAGGGCGCGGACGTGGCGGCCAAGTGAGGCGGCGCGGCTACACCGCCCGGCGGCAGTCGGTGGGGGGTGTGCGGGTGCAAGCGTCGGCCATCGCCGGGCGGATGCCCGCGCCAACTTCCTGATGCGTCGCCAGAAAATCAGCCCGCGGCGCTCGCACTGGGGTGACCTTGATGCCCTTCCACCCGGTATGGTATTTTGCGCTGTCATCGCATGGATGCGCGCTTCCAAGGGAACCCTTTTGGAACGAGGAGACATGGGAGTCTCACCCTATCGCATGGCCATCGCTTCCATATCCAGGTTCGCTGAGCGGGACGAATGGCGGGAGCGCCTGGACAGCGTGACGTCCCTCCACCTCGACCTCGTGCTGGAGGCGTTCGACGTAGACGACGACGCCCTGCCGGAAGTCCTGGGCACCGCCGGATTCTTCTCGCTCACCGGCTTTGTCCTGGAGGATTTTTTCACCCGTGAGTTCGCGCCGGGCGCCAAGAACGTCGTCGACGACTACCTTGCGCGCAGAGGCTGGCGGGAGAGCGGACCGGGCAAGCAATATCTGCAGGCGATCCGGCGTTCCGTGGTGAGCTTGTACGAGGTGACCGGTATCGTGCCCGGGTCGCACTTCCTGGCCAAGGACCTGGTGCGGGGCGGCGCCCCCGTGGCGGTTGTCGACAAGCTCGGCTCCGAGAGCGTCGTCAAGTGGGACCGCATCGCCGCCCGCCTGCTGCCGCTGGGAGGGCAGATCGGCATGTCCGGCGGCGCGCTGCCGATCCACTTCGAGGATACGGGCCGTCTGCTTGAACGCCTGGCAAGCATGAGGACCCGCCTGGAGAGCGCGCTTCCCGGTCTGGGAATCGTCCCGGAGCAACCTCAGTCCGGATTCGATGCGGCCTCGTTTGACCGCGCGCTCCTGGCCAGCGCGGCGCCCCTGTTCACGACGGTGTGGCTGTCGGGAATCCTGCCCCGCCGAAGCAGCGCCGCGCGCCCCAGGCTCATTAACACCGACGGGGACGAGATTCTCCTCTCGACGACCCGTTTTCCCGTTCCGGACGCCGGCCGAGCCGGCGAAATCGAGAAGCGGTTGGATCGCATCCGGGCGATCTACCGCCAGGATGGGCCGGAGCCCGCATGGACGTGGTTCACCAAGTCGCGGCCCGCCCCCGCCAAGGCGGATGGCGGTGCCTCGGGACTCATGCTGAGCTCCAAGGATGCCATGGATCGGACGGTGCTGGGATCGGTGCGCATGGAATCCGGCGCGCTGATTCTGGAAACCAACTCCGCCAACCGCGCGGAGCGGGGCCGCGCCATGCTGGGGGCGGCGCTGGGAAACCTGGTGGGATCTCCGTTGACCGCCATGAAGTCCGTCGATCGGGCGCTCGAGGAACATGCCCGGGCGGGAAACCCGAAGCCGGAGCCTGCCTTCTCTCCCGAGGAAACGGAAGCGATCCTGGGCGATTTCATGTCGCAGCACTACCGGCAAGTCCTCTCGCTACCCCTGCCCATGTTGGACGGCAAGAGCCCGCGCCAAGCGGCGCGCTCCAAGGCGGGCCGCCAACGGGTCGCGGAATGGCTCAAGTATCTGGAGAACCGGTCAACGCGCGAGCCGGAAAACACGGGCGGGATTGATTTTGACTTCGGCTGGATGTGGGAGGAACTCAAGATCGCTGATCTGCGGCAGTGACGGAACCGCCCGGAGGCCGGCCCCGCCGCGGCTACACCGCCCGGCGGTAGTCGATAGGCGATTTGGGGAAGAACGCATCCGGCCCCGGCGGACGCGCGGGCGGGGCGGGCGCGGTGGGAAGCTGAGGCTGGGTGACGCGGTGCCGCAGTTGTTCTCGCACCGAACGCCAGCCGGGCGGGGGCCCCAAGCGCTCGATAGCCTCGCGCACCTGCCGCCACGCCTCGTCCACCAGTTCAGGCGCATAGCCCGCCAACGCTTGCCGCTCGGTGAACAGGCGCAGGCTCCATTCCATGCGATAGGGCTGCTCTTTGCCGATCAGGGGCGCGATGACACGCAGGGCTTCCCGCACCCGCTCCAGATCCTCCACCCGCGCGTGGTGCACGTTGTTGATCTGGTAGTCCACGTACAGCGCATAGAGCGGGTAATACGCGGGCAGCGTGGCGATGCTGGCGGAGATCGGATGGGTGAGGGTCGGGTTGGTGTCGGTCATGGGTGCCGGCGGTCGATGCGGACCTATCCGTGGCGGGCCGCGCTGCGACCCCGTTGGGCGACTTCAAGCCTACGCTGGAGGGCGCGAAGGCTCAAGCCCCGCGGCGGTGCCGTTTCGCGCGCGGCGCGCGCAGCGTCTTGCGCATGAAATATTGCCCGTGCCCATAGGGATAGTCGCGCAGTTCCGCCACCACCCGGTAGCCGAGCCGCTCATAGAAGGCCCGCGCCTGGAAGGTGTGCGTGCTGAGCACGCTGGCACGGCAGCGGCGGGCGCGGGCATGCGACTCGGCCGCGGCGAGCAGACGCGAGCCGTGGCCCTGATTCCGGAATCTGGGGTGAATCCACAAATGGGTGACGGTGAGGCACCCGCCCCACGTGTGGCCCAGCAATCCGCCGCGCAGGCGCTTGCGTCCGTCCCTCAGAAAGAGGGTGAGCAGCGACCCATCCCCGATACCGGTCGCCTCCACATTGAACGCATGGAGGCCGTCTTCGATCGCTTGCCGGTCCCGCTCCTTGGGGCGGCGGTCGAGGGAAAGGGTCAAGGCCGAGCCGCCAGGGGAGCGGAGGGTTGCGCGTGACATGGGCGCTCCAGAATCGCGGCACTACGCAAGGTTCCACACGCTCTCTAGCAGGCTTTCAACCACGATCCAAGGCGTGTGCGTCTACCGCGGCGTGAGCTGCCGCACGTAGTTGGGCGTGACGAAGGCGGCGCGGAACAGGTCGGGATGGAAGTACTTCAGACCCTCGGCCAGCGCGGGCTCGTCGCGCAAGGGGCACGTGCGCGGATCGACCGCGTCGGACGCGAAGGTGAAACTCCAGAGGCCGGAAGGATAGGTGGGAATGCTGGCCAGGTAGGGCGCGACGTGGCGGAATTGCTGCCGCAGGCTGGCCAGCAACTGCCGCAGGATTTCCGCGTGGTAGAACGGCGATTCCGACTGGAACACGGCGATGCCGCCGGGCTTGAGCGCGCGCTTCACCTTGGCGAAGAACGGGGACGTGAAGAGCTTGGCGGCTTCGCCCACGGGGTCCATGGAGTCCACCAGGATCACGTCGTAGGCCGCCGGGTGCGTGTCCAGGTGGTCGAAGCCGTCCTTCACCAGAACGGTGACGCGCGGCTGGTCCAGGTCCTTGGCCAGCGCGGGGAAGAACTGGCGGCTGGCGTCGATCACCACCTGGTCGATCTCCACCAGGTGCACCGCCCGGACGGCCCGGTGCCGCAACACCTCGCGCACGCTGCCGCCGTCGCCCCCGCCGACGATCAGCACCGCCTCCGGCCGCGGGTGCGCCAGCAGCGCCGGATGGGCGATCATCTCGTGGTAAACGAACTCGTCCCGGTCGGTGACCATCACGCAGCCGTCCAACAGCAGCATGCGGCCGTACTCCAGAGTCTCCAGCACCTCCACCCGCTGGTATGGGCTCTGCCGATCGAACAGACGGCCCCCCACGGCCAGCGTGATGCCGGCGTGGGGGGTGTGCTTTTCGGTGAACCAGGACTCGGACATGCTCAAGGGTATGCCGGGTGGGCGGCGCCCGGGCGGGCGCCGGTTAGTACTCCAGTTGCACCAACTCCAGGTGCGCTGGATCGAAGCCCTCGCGCAAGGCCGTTTCCAGGCTTTCGCGCGTCAGCTTCTTCACGCAGGTCACCACGTCGATGTGGCAATAGCCGAGTTCCGGCCAAGTGTGGGCCGACAGGTGGGATTCCGCGAGGATGATCACGGTACTGACGCCGGGGCCGAAATAGTGCGTGTGGTCGCTCACCCGGGTGAGCTCCATCTGGTCCACCGCGCGATTCAGCGTGGTCAGCAGCCGTTCGGGGTCGTTCAGCTTATCGGGCGCCACGCCCTGCAATTGCAGCACCCAATGTTCTATGTACGGGACGGGAAATTTGCCGTTGGCAGGCGTGAGTTGGTGTTTGACCAACTCGTGAGTATGACCAGATTCGGAAAGAGTCGTCTGGATGTTCAATTTATCTTTACTCACCTCCCTCTAACGCCAAAGTTGGCATTGGTTGAAGTTTCACCGCCACGCGTCCGCATCCTGCGTCGGCGTGACCCGGATTTCCCGCCGCGCTTCTCAGCCCGGCGCCTGCTTCAACGATCCGCGGGACCGCCCATCCTCATCGCCGTGCATCGGGCAGCGCTTCCCTGTGCGGCACCGCCAAAATGATACCCACGTTTTGCCGCTCCGGCGAAACCGCCACACATAGTTCATGGCACCGTCGCTGTCAACCCCGTCATTTCCGACGATCGTCGCGCGGCTTGGTGGTACGTGTAACGCACCCCTGGGGCTAATGCAACCAAAATCATTAACCCGACAGGCGAATTCGAGGGAACCTTCCGGTTCCCCATCCGTTAAGAAGATGGAGAGAGAATGTTAGGAATATATGTTATTTATGACAATCCATATTCGATCCGCTAGGATAAGTGGAGAACAAAGACCCGGCCCCGGCAGCGTGCCAGAACAAGACGCCCACATGGGGGCCGCAGGCGGTCTCGGCCTGATTTCATCGGCAGCCGCTCGGCGGCGGCCTGAGCAGAGG
>JBGPEV010000178.1:0-6345 GCA_041482995.1 bacterium
CGTAGGCGCCGTGAATCCAGCGCACGTGGCGGGTGAAGAAACTGCCCCCCGGCCCGGCGTTCACCTCCAGGGAGAGCGCGCCGACCTGGAACAAGTCGAGGCGCGGAGAGGCCTCCTCGCCGCGGGCGTCGATCATCACGCTTTCCCCGTTCTGGGACAGCATCAGGATGGGGATACGGTTCTCGATGGCCCGCAAGCGCACGAAGTGCTCCATCTGCCGCGAGGCCGTGCTGTGGCCGAACCAGGCCAGGTTGGCCATCACCACCCCCAGGGTCGCGCCATTGGCGGCCATGCCCAGGGCGGGGCCGTCGTCAAAGGCGTCGAAGCAGATCAGCGGCGCGATTCGCACCCCGGGGGCGATATCGAACACGGTGAACTCGTGCCCGCGTTCGAAGTCCGAGGTGTTCTCCACCACCTTCAGATAGAGGTTACGCCACCACGGGAACAAATCGCCCAGCGGAACCGTCTCGCCGAACGGGATCGGCGTGAGCTTGTGGTAGACCGCCGGGTCCGTTGCGGCCGGTGACACGTGGATGGCCGCGCCGTAGACGCGGCGGCGGTTGTCCCCCGGCCGTGCCACGGGCTGGCGGGTGTCGATGCTGGCCAGCACCAGGTGCACGCCCAACCCGCGCGCCCACTGCTCCACCGCGGTCTTGGCCTGCATGTCGTCGAAGTAGGGCACGGGGTAGACGGACTCCGGCCAGACCACCACCGTGGGAATGCCGGGCACGATGCCGCCGCGCAGCAGCGCCTCGTTGGAGTCGCTCACCAGAGCGGCCAGGCTCTGCTGACGCTGGCCGGACGAGCGATCCGGATTGGAAGCGAGGCCCATCAGGGAGAAACTGGGCTGGATGCCCACCAGTTGCACGCGCGCCCCCTGCGCCTGGGCGGCCGCTACGTCGGCCAGGCGCCAATTGCCATAGAGCGCCGAAAGGCCGAACGCGACGGCGAGCGCCCCGGCCAACAGGGCCAGGTCGCGGCGCGGCACCCAACCCCGGTCGTATTGGGTGCGCACCAGGGCGTAGAGCAGCCAGTGCAGGGGCAGCAGCCACAGGTTGAGACCCACTGTGCCCACCACGTCCGCGATCTGCACCAACGCCGGCACGGAGATCATCAACTGGCCGTAACTCCAAAACAGGAAGCGCGGGACGTAGGCCTGCAGTACGGCGGGCCAGAGGGTCAGCAGCGCGAGTTGCCAGCGCGGCCGGCCGTGGGCCAGCGCGAAGGGGATGCCAATGAAGAGGAACACCTCCAGGCCCAGCAGGCCGCCATAGCCGAACCACGCGCTCGCAAAGGAGAGCACTCGGGGCAGGCCGCCGAACACGTAGGCCGTCCGCTCCACCCAGTCGCCGCTGATGCCGCCCATCAGGATGCCCACGGGCGCCGTGCACGCCAGCACGCGCCCCCAGCGCCGCCAGCCCCACCGGCCCGGGCGCGCCGCGCCGCGCAAGGAGAGGTCCAGCGCGACGAACATGGGCACGAAGATGAAGGGCCAGGCAAAGGCCACGGGACGCGCGGGCGCCGCCAGCCCCAACAGCATACCGGACATGGCCACCAGGATCACGATCAGCCGCCGCAGCGCCCAGGGCGACCTGAGGCCGGGAATGGAGAGCGGGGAGGGGGAAGTCACTGCTTGGCCATATCGTCCGAGAGAACAGCGTGGACGATCCAAAAGCTGGCTGGAGGCTCAATCCAATTGCCGGTTTGACGGTCCTTCATGTGGAGCGAGAATCGATAGGGGCCGGTTGCGTCAATTGGGAACTTCCGCCAATGAACGATCCCGAACGTCACGTCGCCACCGCCCTGCAACCGGAGTTCGCTGCTCGAAAGAACCTTGCCGGGGCTACCCGCGGGTGCCGCGGTAATGCGCACCTCCATTTCCGGCAATGGAGCATCGGAGGTCAAGAAAAAGACGGCCCACAATTCCTGCTTGGCGGGCACCGCATTGACCGGAACCCTGAGAACGACGTTTGGCAGCGAGAATTGCCCCAACCTGGTCTCGTCAGGCTTCCGTACCGTGACCAGGAGGTGTGCAGTGATCATCGAGCACTCGGCGAATCGACGGATACTCCGGCGCGATATTGGCCCACGCGCTCAACCCAGGCATGAACTTCGGCAGAGATGGGTTCCTCGGTCCTTTCCACGGATGCGATGTTGGTGATGATGCGGCTGAGATTCGCCACGTTCGATGCATGCTCAACCGTGATACTGACTACGTTTCCCGATTCATCGAGATCGAGAAGCACGTTTTCATTGAAATCGACACTTTCGGCCGCAGGGCCTTCATTCAAGTCCAGTGCCAGTGTGTCTGTGTCCTCGTAGTAGTTGATTCTCACGGGAGTGGCTCCGGGTCTTGTTGGTATTCGTCCGTCATTTTCTCGTCCATGTGCGCATTATGCAGTGTCTTGCCGTCGGAAAGGAAGACGAGTCGAACGATCCAGAGCTTGCCCCGTATCACCAAGCGGCAGTAGGCGCGAATTCTTCCGCCTGGCTCCGGTTTGTCGTCAACGAAGTTGCGAATCGCTTGCTGACAATCCTCCAACGAAAGATGTCCGGCCTTGCTCAGGCGATCCTCACGAAAGAAGTATCTTGTGAATTGCCACTTCGCCGGATCGCGCTCCACCACAGGGATTGTCTCCGCTGAGCCCCGTCTGAATCAACTTGGAAGATGCGATCTCCAGCATCATGCGATGATCCGCGCCCTATTCCGCCACCTTGACCAGTTGCTTGCCGGTGTTGGCGCCCTTGAGCATGCCCATGAAGGCGCGGGGCGTGTTCTCCAGGCCGTTGACCACGGTTTCCCGGTACTTGAGCTTGCCGGAGCGCAGCCACTCGGCCATCTTCGTGAGGCCCTCCTTGTAGCGGTCGGCAAATTGGAACACCAGGAAGCCCTCGACGCGCAGTTGCAGCCGGACGAAGTTCATCAGCAGGCGCGGCGCCAGTTCGGGCTTGTCGGCGTTGTACTGGGAAATCTGCCCGCAGACCGCGACCCGCGCCCGTGGATTGAGCACCTTGAAGACCGCATCGGTGATCGTGCCGCCCACATTGTCGAAGTAGACGTCTACGCCCTGGGGACACAATTCCTTCAACTTGGCCTCGTAGTCCCGGGTGGTCTTGTAGTTGAAGCAGGCGTCGAACCCCAAGTCCTTCACCACCCAGGCGCACTTGCCGTCTTCCCCGGCGATGCCGACGGCGCGGCAGCCCACGATCTTGGCAAGCTGGCCCACCAGCGAGCCCACGGCCCCCGCCGCGCCGGAGACCACCACCGTCTCGCCGGCCTTGGGATGGCAAATCTCGAGCAAGCCGAAGTAGGCGGTCAGGCCGGGCATGCCGAGCACGCCCAATGCCGTGCTGATGGGGGCCAGCGCCGGGTCAATCGCGCGCGTGCCCCTGCCGTCGGTGACGGCGTAGTCCTGCCAGCCCAGCCGGCCCTCCACGATGTCTCCCACCTTGAACTTGGGATGGTTGGATTGCAGCACGCGGGAGACCGTGCCGCCTTCCATCACGCCATTGAGGGGCACGGGCGGCGCGTAGGACTTCACGTCGTTCATGCGCCCGCGCTGGTAGGGGTCCACCGACAGCCAGAGGGTGCGCGCCAGATACTGGCCCGGCCCGGGTTGGGGAACCGGCGTCTGCACCAGCTTGAAGTCCGAATCCTTGGGAAAGCCCGCGGGGCGGGCGGCCAGCAGGATCTGGCGGTTCATCTCAGCCATGGCACTCCTCAGTGGGGTCGCGGCGCGTTGGCCCAGTATTGCGGAAGCACGGGCACTCGCCCGCGCCCGCACGAATCGTCTGGTGTTGTACTGCGGGCGGGGCCGGAGGGCAAACGGGGCGCTCTGCCGCCTGGGCCTGCCCTTGGCCTCTGGCGCACATTCGCGCTACCGTTCGGCCTTGGTTGCGGGCAGCCGCCCGCATTCTCGCAGCGATGACATTGGGGAGGGAGGTTCCATGGGTGAAATGATCCAAGTGAAGCGCCCGGACGGCAAGCTGTGCCCCGGCTACCTGGCCAAGCCCAAGGCGGGCGATCAGGCGCCGGCGGTGGTGGTGATCCAGGAGTGGTGGGGCATGAACGACCAGATCAAGAAGGTGGCCGACCGCTACGCCCAGGCGGGCTACCGGGCCCTGGTGCCGGACCTCTACCGCGGGAAGGTGACCGCCAAGATGGATGAGGCCAACCACTTGATGACCGGACTCAACTTTCCCGATGCGGGCAAGCAGGACGTGCGCGGTTGCGTGCAATACCTCAAGGCGGCGGGCGGCAAGGCGGGCGTGCTGGGCTTCTGCATGGGCGGCGCGCTGACCATCATCGCCGGGGTACACGTGCCGGAAGCCGATGTGGCCGTGTGCTTCTACGGCATTCCGCCCAAGGAAGCCGCCGATCCCGCCCAGATGCGAGTGCCGTTCCAGGGCCACTTCGCCAACAAGGACGATTGGTGCACCCCCGCCGCCGTAAATGGCCTGGAGGCCACGCTCAAGAGCGCGAGCAAGAAGTTCGAGATCTACCGCTACGACGCCGCGCACGCGTTCATGAACGAGGCGCGCCCGGAAGTCTATGACGCCGCGTCGGCCAAGCTGGCCTGGGAGCGCAACCTGGCCTTCCTGAAGACGCACCTTGGCGGATGATCGGGGGAGCGAGTCGGATCGCCGGCGAACCGGGAGCGCAGCTTGGTGCGCCGCATCCGCGCGCCAGGGGTTCGCTTGGAGACTGGGCGGAGCAGGCCCGTGACGCCGTGGCTCACGCCCTGCGCGCCCGCTGCGGCGCGGCCAGCGCCTCGCGCACATAGGCGCCGATGGCGTCGATGGCCTGCTGAGCCTCCGGCAATTGGGCGGCGTGGCGCTGCCAGACGTGGAACATGCCGTCCCACACCTGCAAGTCCACCGGGACACCGGCTGCCCGCGCCTTTTCGGCCAGGCGGGTGGAGTCGTCCAGCAGGGTTTCCACCGATCCCACCTGGATCAGCAGGGGCGGCAGGCCGCGCAGGTCGCCATGGAGGGGCGAGGCCAGTGGATTCCGGGCGTCGGCGCCGCCGAGATAGGCCTGGGCGAAGCGGTCCAGGTAGCCCTTGCCGATCGTGGGATCGGCCGCCGCGTTTCTTTCCATGGACGCGCCGGACTGGGCCAGGTCGGTCCAGGGCGAAAGCAGCACTGCCGCCGCCGGCAGGGGTGCGTTCGCCCGGCGCAGCGTGAGCAGCAAGGCCAGCGCCAGGCCGCCCCCGGCCGAGTCGCCGGCAACCACGATCTGGCCCGGCGCCGTGCCGCCGGCCACCAGCCAGCGCCAGGCGGCCACGCAGTCGTCCACCGCCGCGGGAAAGACGTGCTCGGGCGCAAGCCGGTAGCCGATCGCCACGGCCGTGGCCCCGCAGGCGCGGGAGAGGCGGCCCGCGAATTCCCGGTGGGTGCGGATCGAGCCCCGGTAGTACCCGCCGCCGTGAAAGAACAGCAACACGCGCTGGGGATCGGCCCCCGGTGCGGCGATCCATTCGGCGGGAACCCCACCCGCGCTCACGGGCGTGCAGCGCACATCCGGCGGCGGCGGCGCGGCGGCATCCTCCATGGCTTGGCGTAGTTGCTCCAAAGAGAGTCCATCGCGGCGCGGGGCGCTGCGCAACTGCTGCAGAATGGCTTGCAGGGCGGTGCTGGCCATGGCGGGCTCCGAATGGAGGTCGGCGGGACGATGGAACCCGGGTCCTAGCAGGCGGGACAGGCCGCGTCCAGACATGGGACTTCTTTGGGTGCTGTGCCATCTTGGCGGGAACAGCAGATTTCTCGCGGAGCCTGCCCTTGAGGGCACCGAAGGGCCCGAAATGACGATGCAATGTCATTCCGAATGAAATGAGGAATCTGCTGTGGCAGTTCGCGGGGCTGCAGAGAATCCAAGACAACACCCGTCGCCAGTGCCCTTGCCCTGGGCAGGGCGCCTCCGTACCCTGGGCGCCAAACCCATCGTGCCCCAACGGTCACAGGAGCTTCCGTGGAACCCGCAGCTTCCCCCGCCGGTGCCGCCGCGCCGAAGCGCCTCAACCCCTTCGAGCGCTACCTATCCCTCTGGGTGGCCCTGTGCATGGCCGCGGGCATCGGCCTGGGCCGCTGGCTGCCGGGGACCATGGATGGGCTGCGCTCCCTGGAATTCGGCGAGGGCAGCCAGGTCAATGGGCCGATCGCGGTGCTGATTTGGCTGATGATCGTGCCCATGATGATGAAGGTGGATTTTGCCTCCGTGCGCGGGGTGGGGCAGCGGCCCCGGGGGCTGCTGGTGACCCTGTTCGTCAACTGGCTGATCAAGCCCTTCTCCATGGCGCTCATCGCGTGGGTGTTCTTCCGCATCGTGTTTGCGCGGTGGATCGC
>JBGPEV010000179.1:0-6328 GCA_041482995.1 bacterium
CGGAAAAACAATGGGGGTAAGGGGGAGGTCTGCCCGCGGCACGGGGAATCACCCCTGCGGCGGCCCCAACCCTCGCTTAATCCACATCCGCTGCCGCACCTTGCTGCTTCGGCGCAACTGGTGAAATATCCGGGCTAGCGCTGCGATCGGGCGGTGCGCGGGCTCGCCAGCGCATGCACCCGTTGCAGGAGCGCCAGTGGGTCGTAAGGCTTCGAGATCACTTCCAGGCCCTCGAGATCCGCCCGGTCCTTCTGAAGCGCCTCCCGGGAGTACCCGGTGCAGATGAGGATCGGGAGCGCGGGGTCAAACACCCGGAGCCGCCGCGCGGCAGTGAGACCGCTGGCGTCCGCCATCATCACGTCCAGGATGGCCAGGACGATCGGTTGGGTCGAATCCACGAACGCATGCACGGCCTCGTCGCTGTTGGCCGCGCTCAAGACGCGATAGCCGCGGCCCTCCAACATGCGCACCAACAGGGCGCGGGCGTCTCCGTCGTCGTCGGCCACCAACACCGTGGCGCCGGCGGCGGTGTCCATCAAGCCATGCACGGCGGCAGGAGCCGGCAGGGAAGCAGTTGCCGGAGGCAGGATGACGCGGAAAATGGTGCCGCGCCCCGGAGCGCTCTCCACCCGCAGCACGCCGCCGTGCTGCGCTACGATGCCGCGGGCGTTGGAGAGCCCCAGCCCCGTGCCCTGGCCGGGTGCCTTGGTGGTGAAGAAGGGCTCGAAGATGCGCGGCAAGACGCCGGGCGTGATGCCCCGCCCGGTGTCGCTCACGGCAATGCATGCCCAGGGCGCGTCACCGGGGGCGCCCCTCACCGTTGCCTCCGGCGGCGCCGGGACGGCCGACGTGGCGACGGTGAGGGTCCCGCCGTCCGGCATCGCGTCCCGCGCGTTCAGGCAGAGGTTCAGCAGCACTTGGTCCAACTGCGCCGCGTCGGCCAGCACCGCGGGCACGCGGGCGCCGGGCTGGAACGTGACGCGGATCGGTTTGCCCAGGCTGCGCTCCAGCAGGCCGAGCAACTGGGAGGCTTGGAAATTCAGGTCCTGCACCGCGTGCTGCCCGAGGGTGCGTTGCCCCAGCGCCAGGAGTTGCCGGGAGAGGGTGCCGGCCCGCCTCAGGGCCGCCTGCGCCAGGGCCAGGTCCCGGCCGGCGCCGGCTTCCGGTGGCAGTTGCTCCCGCGCCGCACCGGCGTATCCAGAGGCCACGTGGATCAGGTTGTTGAAATCGTGGGCCAGTCCCGCCGCCAGTTCGCCGATGGCCTGCAACTGCTGGGCGCGGCGCAACCGATCTTCAAGATGGAGCCGCGGGGTGGCGTCGCGGGCATAGATCACCAACCCGCCGACCGCTCTCTCATGGAACAAGGCGACGGCCGTCACGTCCAGGTGGCGCGCACCGCCATCCTTGTGCCACATGCGCAGGCTTCCCCTCACCGGCACGCCGGGCTGCGCCACGGCCGAATCGAATCCCGTTTCCGCCGCCGGAATATCCTCCGGATGCACCACATCGGCCCAATGCCGTCCTTCCAGTTCTCCCGGCTCCCGGCCCAGGATGCGATCAACCGAGGGCCGGAAGAATTGGACGCGGCCTGCGCGGTCCAGAATGGTGACGCCATCGGCGAGGGCCGCCAGCAGGATGGCCAAACGCTTCCCGTGGCGCGCCGCTGGGGTTCGGGATGAGGCGCGGGTGTTCGCGGATTTCACCCGCCGGCCGTCGCTCATGATGGGCTGCTCCAGCTCTGTCTTCCCGTGCTGCGACGATCCCCCGGCCACCGCTCCGCAACGGTTGCTGTTGCCCGGCTTGCACGAACTTTTCGTCAGTCGCTTTTGGTCCCTCTAAGCATGTAACGTCAAACCTCAGAAATCGGTACGGTTCCGGACGAATTTTCGAGCGTCACGAACTCGGGACGGTTGGGAGTTGAGCGATAAATTGTTCGTATTATTAGTGTGATAGATAAGCGGAGGCTTGCGCGGCAGGCCGGCTGCGGAGCGGATTCGGGGGGCATGGGGCAAATTCCATTTGCCGCCAGCCTCGTGCGCAAGGTGAAGACCGAACGCATCGCCTTTTCCCCGCCGCAACCGCATCCAATCGTTTCTGGGGGCGCGCTGCCACGAGCGCATCCGGTGGAAACCCGCCAGAATGAATTTCGCACCCCTGTAACATTTCCCCCCAAATTCAGACTTACCCTGTGACGGATCAACCCGGACACGGGGTCAGGCGGGGCGCACGGCGCCCAAGACTCGTGGGAACGTGCGGGGCAGCCGGCGCGGTGCACCTCAACGAAGGGAGCGGTCATGGCGGCACACACGCAAGGGGGCGGGATGGCCCAACTCACGGCGCGGCGGACGTTTCAGGAACTGATCGAGCAGCAGGGCGCGGCGCTGTTCCGGCAATCCGGCACTCAGAAGCCGGTCAAGCGCAACACCGTGCTCTATTCTCCGGGCGAGCCGGCGACCACGGTCTATTGGATCGCCCGGGGCGAAGTGAAGGTGTGCCGCAACTCGCCGGACGGGCGTGAGCTGACCCTGGACTTCCTGGCGGCCGGCGAAGTGTTCGGCGAACTGGAAGCGATCCTGCAGACCGCGCGGGAGAGCCAGGCGGTCGCACGCACGGACCTGGTGGTGCACGCCATGGAGCGGGCGGCGCTGTATGCGGCCATCCAAGCCGATCCGCGCCTGGGTCTCTGGCTGGCCCAGCGGCTCAGTGTGCGGCAAGCGCGGATGACCAGCCGGCTCGAAGCGCTCGTGTTCAAGAGCGCCCACGGCAAGGTGGCCCAGGTGCTGCTGTCCCTGGCCCAAGCCCACGGGCGTCCCACGCCGGACGGCACGTTGATCGACTACCCGATCACTCACCAGGAGATCGGCAACCTGATCGCGACCACGCGGGAAACCGTGAGCTACGCCTTCATGGCGTTCCGTCAGCGCGGCCTGATCGCGACGCGCCAGCGCCGCACGATCGTCCGCGATTTACGCGGATTGGGCGAACTGGCCATGGCGTGACTCCCATCCTCACCCCCGGCTCCTCTCCCTCCCTCGCAAGCGAGGGAGGGAGAGGGGGGAACCTCAAGAGCGGCGGCGCCCGCGCTATCTCGGCGCCGGCGGCCCTCCAGCCCCCATCCCGTGAACCCGGTGAGACCTTTGGGACGATGCCGGGCTCATGCTGCGGCGGATCGCGATCCGCCCCTGCAGGGGTCCCGGCGGTCGCTTGGAACTGGCGTGACCGGCTGTCGAGCCGGCGGGGCCGGCCAGGGCGGCCGGCGGGTAGTTCACGCCCGCTCCGCCCCTCGCTTGCGAGGGGCGGAGCGGGGGCCGGGGGGCGCGGCGGGGAGTCCTGCTCAGCCCTGCATGGGCACGTAAAGCTTGCTGAGCAACGGAATGCGCGGGCCATTCACCTCCCGCGCACGCAGGTCAATGCGCACCCGGCCGGGCTCCTTGGCACCCACCACGCGGACGGGCAGGTCCACCTGCACGGATTCCCCCGGCTTCAGATAGACGAAGCGCCGGGGCGGCGATTCCTCCAACCGCCCGAACCACGTCACGGTATCCAGCGCCAGCAGCAGCGGGCGCGCTTGGGTATTTTCCACCCGGTAGCGCAGCACGCCATCCTCGGCGAGCCGTGCGGGCTGGGGCGAGAGCGGCGCCAGCAGCCGCTCGCCGTTGTCCTGCCACAGGCGCGGGGTGAGGCGGCTCTGCATCGCTTCCGCCAGAATACGCTGGCTTTCGAAGCCCCGCCCCTTCAGCGGCAGCAGGCGCTCGACCACCCGCGGCGGCACGCGGTCCAGCCAATAGGTCTGCAGGGCCAGATCGGTGAGCACGTACTTGCGGTCCTGCTCCGGCCGGTAGGGGCTGGCAGGAGCGGTCTGCAAATAGACGAAGTCCCGCACGGTGCTCGAGCGGTCCACGGTGGGATCCGGCGCGGGGTAGAGCGCCAGCAGCGTGCCCACCAGCACGCGGCGCTCCAGGCCCTCCGGAGCGGCCTCCAGCAGCGGCACCAGCACGGCCACATCTTCGGCCGCGCCCAGTTCCGCCAGGTGATGGATCAGCCGCCAGCGCCGCTCCGGCGCGGGCTGCACCTCCAGGGCCTGCAGCAGCAACTCCCGCGCGCGGGGATTGCGGCGCAGTTCGGCCAGGCCCTGCATCCAGGTGACCAGGTCCGCGCTCAGCAGGGGCTGTACTTCCTTGGGCACGGCGGTGCGGGGCGGCGGAGGTGTGGACGATTGAGCGCCGGCCGGGGCCGCCCACAGCAGGATGGCGGTCAGCACGGCGGCGCAGCGCAGACCATGCGCGACCCGGCGCCGCGAACGGCTCCCGCCCGTGGCGGGCCTCACCCTCATCCTCCCGCCAAAGGCGGGCGCCTCCTTCTCCAACGCCGAACTGCCGGGGTGGAGAAGGGAACGGCACGGGTTGGGAAAGGTCGTTCCCCACTCCGGCCCCGAAGTTGGGGCTTGGATAGGGAGGGGCCCGCCGGTGCCGAGCGCTTGCGCGAGGCGCCCGAGGGCGCTGGGGAGGGTGAGGCGCGCGGCACGGGCGACGGTCGAACGGGAGCGCTGGAGCGATCGACTCCCACCACCATCCGGCTGGGCGTGCCCGAGGTCCCCCCGTACAGGGCAACCGCATTCTCGGAAAAACCGCCAACACTTGCCGGGTAGGACGGGCCTCCGTGCCCGTCCGCGGGGGTACGGGCGGGCACGGAGGCCCGCCGCCACCCACTTCTTCCGGGATCTTCTCGAGAATGCGGTTGCCCGGTCTCCCCGTGCGCTCATCCTTGACATCCCTTCGATATTACGGCAAAAATGCACGTTTACAGGCCTCTGACCGGCTGACCGGCGGGGCGGTTCACGCCAAGCGGTGTTCATGAAGACGATAGCGATACGCAAAGAGGATTTGCAACCGGGAGAAAAGTACGCTCCCGTGTGGTGGCTGATTGACGCCAAGGGACAGAACCTGGGGCGGCTGGCGTCCGAGATCGCCAACCTGATCCGAGGCAAGCACAAGCCCATCTTCTCCGAGCACCTGGACACCGGCGATTTCGTGGTGGTGGTGAACGCGGAACAGGTGCAGTTGACCGGCAAGAAACTGAAGGACAAGTACTACTATCACCACACGGGCTATCCGGGCGGGGTGAAGGCCGTGCAGGCCGAGAAGATGCTGGAGCGCAAGCCGACGGAAGTGTTGCGGCTGGCCGTCAAGGGGATGTTGCCCAAGAACGCGCTCAATCGCCATGCCCTACTGAAACTGAAGCTCTACGCGGGCGGCGAGCATCCCCACGAGGCGCAGCAGCCCAAGCCCTATAACCCGAAATACGCTTCCTAGCCCCGACGGGCCCGATCGAGCGCAGCGCGGAGAGCGAACGCATGAATCAGCAGCAATACTACGGCACCGGCCGGCGCAAGACCTCCGTGGCACGGGTGTATCTCCGCCCGGGCAATGGGCGCTTCATGGTCAACGAAAAACCCATGGACGAGTACTTCGCCCTGGACTCCCAGCAATTCGCCGCGCGCCAACCGCTCACGGTGACCGACTCCCTCAGCCGCTTTGACATTGTGGTGACCGTGCGGGGCGGCGGGATCACCGGTCAGGCGGAAGCCGTGCGCCACGGGGTGGCCCGGGCGTTGCTCACGGTGCCGCAGGAAGATATCCGCCCGGTGCTGAAGAAAGCCGGCTTCCTCACCCGCGACGCGCGGGAAGTGGAACGGAAGAAGTACGGTCAGCCCGGCGCCCGCCGCCGCTACCAGTTCTCCAAGCGCTAGATTTTTCCAGAATCGCGCTCCCTATCCCCAGATGCTTGCGGTTCGGGCGGGGCTGGCCGGCGCCCATCTCGCCACTCCCGCCGCCGGTTCGTTTACCCGGCAACCTCCTCAAGGGTAGAGGGCCTCCGTGCCCGTCCGCACGCCGAGTTGCCGGCGCCTCCCGCAAGCGTCCGGCGCTGCGCGGGCACGGAGGCTTTTCTCCAGGCCAGGGCTGTTGGTGGCCTTGCCGAAGGAGGGGCCCGCCGGACGCGGGAGGATGAGGCCCGCGCTCAGGGTCCGCTCCGCTCCACGTCCGAGATCACGGAGGAAATGGTGGTATCCGTGCCCAGCAGCGCCTCACCGGCAATCGTGCGCACCTGCTGCTGGAGGCGCGGGTCCGTGAAGTACTCGAACGGGCTCTTGCCGTCCACCCGCGCCAGCAGGATCGCCGCCAAGTGGAAGCCCGCCCGCTCGCGGGAGCGGGCGGTCAAGCGCACGTCGTGCCGATAGGCCAGCCAGAGGCGGCGCGCGGCGGCGAGATAGGTGGCCGCGCGCTCGGGGTGCAGCAGCGCGAGGCAGAGGTAGTCGGGCAGGACAAAG
>JBGPEV010000180.1:0-6322 GCA_041482995.1 bacterium
AGGCGAAGCCGATCAGGATCATCACCATGGCCACGGTCTTCACCGTGCGGTGCAACAGACCGGGCAGGTCGCGCCACCGGTAGTCCCGGTAGACGAACATGGTAACCAGGAACGCGTACAGGCACGCTACGGAGGCCGATTCGGTGGCGGTGAAGACCCCGCTCAGGATGCCCCCCATGATGATGGCCATGGTGAGCAGGCCCCAGACCGCATCCGCCACCACGCGCAATGCCTGCCGGGGGCCCACCCGGGCGCCCGCCGGATAGCCGTGCCGGTAGGCCATGATCAGGCACAGCACGATGATGGCGAACCCGAGCAGGAAACCGGGCAGGAAGCCGGCCATGAACAGGTGGGCGATCGATACCGTGCCCCCCGCCGCCAGGGAGTAGATCACCATGTTGTGGCTGGGCGGGATCAGGATCGCCTGCACCGATCCGGAGATGGTGACGTTCACCGCGAACACGCGGGGATAGCCCGCCTTCTCCATCTGGGGAATCAGCACCGTGCCGATGGAGGACGTGTCCGCGACGGACGACCCGGAGATGCCGCCGAAGAACGTGGAGGCGACCACGTTCACCACGGAGAGCCCGCCGCGCAGGCGCCCCACCAGCACGTTGGCCAGCGCGACAAGGCGCTGCGCCATCCCCCCTTCGGCCATGATCGCCCCGGCCAGCACGAAGAACGGGATCGCCAACAGGGAGAAGCCCTTCACCCCGTCCGCGAGCTTGATCATTGCCGCTTCCCACGGGATATCGATCCACCAAGCACCGACCAGCGCCGCCATGCCCAGCGCATAGGCGATGGGGGCCCCCAGCGCGATGAACAACAACAGGCTTCCGATCAGGATCAGAACGTCCATGGATGCGACTCTCCAGCCGCGGCGATCCGCCCGTAATCAGTCGAGCAAGGGCGAATTTTCCAAGAGGTTGTCCGGGGGCGGGGGCCCCAGCCAGATCCGTTCGGCGATGAACAGCAACGTGATGACGCCCCCCACCGGCACGGGTAAATAAGTCACGCCGACCGAGAGCCAGGGAAATTCCGCGATGACTTGGCCCCACGTGGTTTGCACGAGAAACATGCCCCAGACGATGATGAACAACGAGAGCGCCCCCATGGCGGCATCGACGGCGATCGCCACCGCCATGCGCACCGGGGCGGGCAAGCGCTCGGTCAACAAGTGCACGGAAAGGTGGGAACTGGCCCGGTAGCCCGCCGCCGCCGCGGTGAACGTGAAGAGCGCCATCAGCAGCGTCGCCATGGGCTCCGGCCAACTGGATCCGCGATTCAGCACATAGCGGGTGTACACGCCCCAGGGAATGATCAGCGTGATTACTACCAGCGACAGCCCGGAAAGAGCGATGCAGGCCACATACAGCCCCGCCATCCAGCGCCGATACCGTGCGGCCATGCCCCTACCCCCCTTGCGCTCCCCGCGCAGAAACCCCAATCACCCCGGCGTGCAGACCGGATGCGGCCCGCGCCACCCGGTGGCCCACAACAAAGCCCTGCCCCCGAGGGGGGTTAGTGCACGTCCTGAATGCGCTTCACCAGTGCGGTGTATTTGGCGCCGTACTTGTCCCACACCGGCTTCACGGCGTCCTGGAACTCCTTCTTTTGGGCCGGCGTGAAGGTTTGGATTTCGATCCCCGCCGCCTTGATGAGCCGAATGGACTCCGCTTCCTTCTCATTCCACAGCTTGCGCTGCTCGAGTTGGCACTCCTTGCCCAGCTTGCGGACGAGCGCCTGGTCCGCGGGGGCGAGCTTCTCGAAGCTCACCTTGGAGAACATCAGCAGCTCGGGAATGATCAAGTGCTCGGTGAGTGAGTAGAACTTGGCGACCTGGTAGTGTTTCCCGGACTCGTAGCTGGGCGGGTTGTTCTCCGCGCCATCGACCACGCCGGTCTGCAAGGCGTTGTAGAGTTCGTTGAAGCCCATCGCGATGCCGTTGCCGCCGAGCGCGTTCATCGTGTCGACGAAGATCGGGTTGCCCATCATGCGGATCTTGAGGCCCTTCAGGTCGTTGATGTTGTGGATCACATGCTTGCTGTTGTAGACGCTGCGGGCGCCCGCATCCATCCACGCCAAGCCGATCAACTTGGATTGGGGGGCATTGCTGAGCTTGGCCAGCAATTCATCGCCGATCGGACCGTCAATCACCTTGTTCATGTGCGGCACGTCGCGGAACACGAACGGCATGTTGAACACGTTCAGTTCATCAACAATCGGTCCCATCGGGCCAACGCTGACGCGGATGATCTGCACCGCGCCCACCTGACCCTGCTCGATCATCTCCTTCTCGCCGCCAAGCTGCATGGAAGGATACATCTGGATACTCAGGCGGCCATCGGTCGCCGCCTCGAGCTTCTTGCCCATCCACACGACGGCCTCGACGGTGGGGTAGCCCAGCGGATGCACGTCCGTCGCCTTGAGCACCATCTTCTGCTGCGCCGGCGCCTGCGGCGGCGCTGCCATCAGCAGTCCCAGAACCAGTGCCGAGGCCAGGAGCCCGAGCACCGTGCGTTGGATAGACATCGACCTCACCTCCCCGAATGCGGTTTGCTGCCACTTGGGCGGGGCGCGGCCGCACCCCGCTGCACGACTCGTGTTCGCCCGGCTCCCTCCCCGGAGTCCCAGGCGGCCAGTCAATCCGCTGTGCTCCCAACCGGAACTGCTCCACGCCGGGTGCCGGCTGCTTCGCGCTGGACGAATCCGGAGACCCCGTCCCGGGTCTTACGGGTACGACGATGATACAGCGGAGGGGACAGTAGCACCGGCAGCCTGCACTGCCAAGCGGGTCGGCGCACGGGGAACCCATTGCAGAATCGGCCGGCGAGGCGGGTGGGTACCGTAGCCCTGCCGGCCGCAGCCACGTGCGATACCGGGTGGGAGACCTGCACGCCGCTACAGCGCCGCCCGGTAGGACACGCGGTCCCCATCGTCCAACTCCGCCAGCGCCGAGGCCGGCGCCGGCGCGGTCCGCACGAACTCCACGGCCGCGGCGATCACGGCGGGGTCCTCCAGCACACGGGTGTGGCCGCTCCCCTCGAGCGGCAGCAGGATCGCCCCCGGCCACGCGGCAGCAATGGCCGCTCCGTGGGCAAAGGGCACTTCGCGGTCTTTCCGGCTGTGCACCACCAGGGCGGGCGTGTTGAGCGTGGGCGCCACGCGGCGCAAATCGAGGGCATCCAGCGCCATGCCGGCCCGCCGCGCCACCCGGCGCAGCAGCCCGTCCAGGCGCGGGCCGGGCAGGTGCATCCAGGCCGCGAGCTGCCGGACGAAGTAGGGCATATCCGCCGGGGGCGCGATCAGCACCACGCGCTGGACGGGCAGGCCCCGGGCGAGCGCCAGGGCGGTGGCGGTGCCCCCCAGGGAATGGGCGACGATGCCCTGGACGCGCCCCGCATGCCAGCCCACCGTGCCCACCGCCCGGACGAAGTCCGGCAGCGTGGCGCGCCGCCCGCTGGAGAAGCCGTGGGCCGGCAGATCGGGCGCGATCACCCGGTAGCCCGCCGCCACCAACGGCCGCACGAATGGCACCCACTGGCTGGCCTGGCCGCCCCAGCCGTGGATCAGCAGCACGGCCGGCCCCTCGCCCCATTCCCACGCGCCGATGCGGTAGCGCCCGGAGCGCAGGGTGGTACGCAGCGGGGTCAGCCCCTCCACCTCGGGCAACTGTCGCGGGAAACGCCGCGGCGGCGTGATGAACAGCCACAGCCCCGCCCGCTCCGCCAGCGCTGGCGCAAGCCGGGAGAGCCAGGACACGCCGTGCCGCAGGGCCGCCTGGGTGAACAGCGCGAAGCGCGGACGTTTCAGCGTAAGAAGGTGACGTTGCGTCGCCATGGGAATGCTCCTTTGTGTGAAATCCGCTGCGTTGGAAGGGCGTCAGGCTGCGCCCAGGTTCTGTTTGAAAATCCCAAACCGTACCCCATCACCGTGAATTGCTTGCGGTGGAACAAGTCCCCCCGCACACCCCGATTCGGTTCACATGGCCGGCGTGCCTGCCTCTGCGCACCGAATCAGGGTGCAGGGAGCCCGCGCCCTGCCGGGGGTCTTGGGGCAAAGCACCCAGAAACCACTCGCCTTTCGGCACATAACACATTGCCAAACAGCGCCTAGACCGCCGCACGATAGGGCGTCTCCGCGCCCTCGGGGAGCGGCCGGGCTTCCCCCCGGCGGAGAAAGTTCACGGCGCGCGCGATCCCTGCTTCGTTGGGCGCGCTGGGCAGCCGCAGCACCGGCCGGTCCAGCCGGCGCTCCGCCCGGCGAACGTCCAGCCTCTCCAAGCTCACACCGAGGTGGCGCTCGACCCGGCGCAACACGTCCTCCGCCCGTTCCGGGGAGAGGCCCTCGGCCAGGGCCTGGGCGCGCAGGGCGGTGGCCGGGTCGACCCCGGGCGCCAAGAGCACCAACCGCCGGGCGTTCAATCCCTGGTCCGCCGCCAGCACGGCGGCGCTAGCGCCCAGACCCCGGCCGATCACAGCGTGCACGGGCCCCACGTAGCGCGCCAGGGCGAGCACGGCGCGGCGCCAATCCAGCACGCTCGCCTGCCGCCCGGTGGAGCGGCCATGGGCCGGAAGGTCCGCCGCCAGCACCCGGTAGCCCGCCCCGGCCAGCGCCGGGACCCAGCCCAACAGATCGCTCGCCTGGCCGTTCCAGTCATGCAGGAGCAGCACGGCTGGACCGCGACCCCACTCCCAAGCCGCGAGTTCGTAACTTCCTATCCCGATGGTGCGGTGGAACGTGAGCAGCCCGGGCACCGGCGCCAGACTCGCCGGCGCGCGGCGGGTGGGGGTCAGAAACCGACGCAACATCCGCCGCTCCGCGATTCCGGGGGCCAATCGGTCCAGTGTTTTCCAGAATTTGAAGACAATAAACTGAACGTGCGTTCTTTTAAGCGATAGTTGGACTCCAGGTAAAGTCATGGCAGGGTCCCCAAAAGGAATTCAGGCGGAATGGGCAGAGGCCAGCAGGCGCTCAAAGGCGGCGCGGGCCAATGCGGGTGCGGCGGGATCGCACATCAAACGGGCGGTCTGGTGATAAGCGAGCATAATGCCCTTCCACTCGAAGGCGAACTGCTTCGTATCCACCTCGGGACGGAAGTGCCCCTCGCTCACGGCGAGCCGCGCGGCTTTGGCCAACACGCCCATGTGCTGTTTTTCGGTGAAGCAGAGAAAATCCCGCGGCGCGCCCGGCCGGTCGTCCAATTCCGCCGCGGCGGCGGTGAGCAGGCAGCCGCCCACGTTTTCCGGGCGGTCCATCCACGCCAGCCACAGTTCGAAGAGGGCCCGCACGCGCGGTTCGCCGCGGGAGGCACGCAGGGCGGGCAGAATCGCCGCCTGCTCGAATTGCGTCGCGGCGGTCTTGAGCACGTCGATCTGCAGCGCCTCCTTCGAGCCGAAGTGCGCGAACAGGCCGCTCTTGGATAGCCTCAGATCGGCGGCCAATGTGCCGATGCTCAGGCCCTCCAGGCCGTCGCACGTGGCGACGCGGTAGGCATGCTCGATGATGCGTTCTCGGGTTTCCGTGCCTTTAGACATGCTGATATAGTACGAACGTTCGGAAATGATGTCAACGTTTTGTCCAGACACCCACGATCATCAATGATTTCAAATGATATAGATCGTCCAACGAGCGGCGGGAAGCATTCCAAAGCACGGGCAGCCAATTGCGGGGCGCTCCAGCTCCTGGGGATCGGACCGGCTGGCAGGGACGGAGCGGTTTACCCGGTGCCAAAGAGCAGGGTCAGCACGATGGAGACCGTGACCACGGAGGCCGCCGTGCTGACGAGGATCGCGCTGGAGACTTGCGGCAGGTAGGTGCCGTAGCGGCCGGCCACCACGTACACCGTGCTGGCCACGGGCAGGGATGCCGCCAATACAGCCGTTGCGACCCAGAGCGGGTCCACGGAAAACACGCCCGCCATCACCCCCCACATTGCGAGCGGGTGGACGATCAGCTTGAAGACGGACATCAGGCCCACTTCGGGCAAGCTGCCCTCCGGCAGGGCCTGCGCCTCCCACCCCTCTGCGGCGCGGCGCGGGCCGGCCAGGGTGGCGCCGATCGCGAACAACGCGCAGGGCCCCGCCGCGCCGCCCAGCAGGGCTGTGAACGTGCGCACCGTGGCGGGGAGCGGCAGGCCCACGGCCGAGACCGCCACACCGAGGACAATGCCCACCACCATGGGGTTGGAGAAGAGCCCGCCCACGGCGGACAGCAGCGCGCGCCGCCAATCCGTCCGGCCACCTTCCGCCATGCCTACCAGCACCATGGTCAGCGGCATGAGCAGGAACAGGTCCAGCGTCATGCACACGGCCATGGGAAT
>JBGPEV010000181.1:0-6318 GCA_041482995.1 bacterium
CCCTCTCCGCCCGCTGGAGCGGGCACCGCATCCAACCCCGGCACCTGGGCGGCTTTGAGCGCCTCACCGGATGGCGGGAGCAGGACGCACTCCCCTTGCTCTATCCGCAAGTGCTGGGATTCCCGCTGCAGATGGTCATCCTGACCCATCCCGCCCTGCCGCTGCCCATCTGGGGTGCGCTGCAGGTGCGCGCCCATCTCGTGCAACACCGCCCCATTGCCCGCGGCGCGGCGGTGGACTTGGCGTGCCGGACGGCGGGCGACCGCTTCCTGGAAAAAGGCGCGGAGTTGGACTTGCACAGCACGGCCCACGTGAGCGGCGAGTTGTGTTGGGAAAGCCTGAGCACCTTCTACTACCGGGGCCGGCGCGGCGCGGTGGAGGCCGCTTCGCCACTGGCCGCGGCGCCCCAGGCGCAGGGAGCCGAAGCCGCGCGCTGGCGGGCGCCCGCGGGTGGCGGCTTCACCTTTGGGCGGCTTTCCGGGGACTACAACCCCATTCACTTGGCCGATTGGTACGCCCGCCGGCTCGGCTTCCCGAAGGCCTTTCTGCACGCGCCCGTGATGGTGGGTCAGGCGGCGGCCCACCTGCCCGGTCTTCAGGGCGCGCGCGCCGGGCGGCTGGACGTGTGGATGAAGGGTCCCGTCTACTACGGCGCCGACGTGGCGCTGCACGTGGCGGGGGTGAACGGCGCCGTGGAACTGGCCCTGCTGGCGGGGACGGAAACCCGGCCCGCCCTGGTCGCGCGCTGGTCGACGCAGCCCGGCGGCCCGCTCGCTGGATAGCGCGACCGGCGGCCATGCCGGAACCCCGCAGCGGGGGGAAGGAGCCAGCCGCTGCCCAAGGCGCTACCCGAAGGTGCGCATAACCGCTCCCGAAGGAGCAGGGTCCCGAAGGACGCTTTGACGGGCTTACGGCTGGCCCCCGGGCGCATCTTACGCCTTGCGATTCGCCCGGCAAGCGGATTTCGTAAGGCCATGACCTCCCGTCGGAATTCCCTGCTGCTGCTCCATTGCGCCGTATTGCTCTTCGGCGTGGCGGGCCTGTTCGGCAAATGGGTGGCGGCCGATCCGGTGGTGATCGTGTGCGCCCGCGCGGCCGTGGCCTCGCTGACGTTCCTGCTCATCCAGCGCGTCCGGCGGGAGGCGTGGGTCTGGCCGCGCGGCGGGGATTTGCTCTGGCTGCCCCTCACGGGCGCGGTGCTGGCGCTGCACTGGGTGGCCTTCTTCCGCGCCATTCAGGTCTCCACGCTGGCGGTGGCGTTGCTCGCCTACGCCACCGCGCCCATCTTCGCGGCGTTGCTGGAGCCGTTCGCGTTCCGGGAGCGCCTCTCGGCCCGGGCGCTGGCGGCGGGGGCCGTGACGCTGGGGGGCGTGGCGCTCATCGCCCCGCGCTGGAGCCTGGCCGACGCCACGGCGGCGGGGGTCGCCTGGGGCGTGCTGTCGGGCTTCACGTTTGCCGTGCTGTCCCTGCTGAGCCGGGCGCTCGTGCGGCGCCATCCCCCCATGAGACTGGCGCTCTACCAGGATGCCGCGGCGCTGCTGGCCCTGGCGCCCCTGCTGCCCGGCGCGTGGGCGCCACTCACCGCCCAGGACCTGGCGCTGCTCGGCCTGCTGGGCGTGGCGTGCACGGCCCTGGCGCACACGCTCTTCATCGCGGCGCTGCGCACGCTGCCCGCCCGCACGGCCGCCCTGGTCAGCGCCCTGGAACCCGTCTACGGCATCCTGCTGGCCGCGGCGCTATTGGGGGAAATTCCCACCCCGCGCTCGTTGGCCGGCGGGGCCCTGGTGCTGGCGGCGGTGGCGTGGGTCAGCTTCGCACAGCCCCGTCCAGCAGATACAACTTGACGAATTTACAAGACATGATACATTAGTATTCTGGGAGGAGCGGTTTCCGACAGCCAGTTGCCGTGGTGGCGCAAACGATTGGCTTGGATTTCGACGAATAGGATACGTGACGATCAAGAACTGTACTTTAGATTGAAAAACAAGATGTTAACCATGCGCGGAACTCTGGAACAGGATTCGAACCCAATTCCGGCGCCTCGATTCCCGCTAGGCGCCCGGCGCCTCCGGGAAGGTCTCTTGCCCCTGCGACAGGACGCAGCGGCAGCCAGACTCCCCGCAGCCGCCTCGCTCCCCTCCAACCAAATAGACGTATCTCGTTGAATAGAGGAAAGATCGAGCGAAAACGCGGATCGTCGCCGGCGGACAATGGGCTCGCCTGGAAATGCCCGGCAGCACCGGGAACGTGACCCGGGGCGCTACGATCCGTTCGGTGAGCTGTTCCGCATTGAACGCTAAGGGCATTTGAAGGCCCATGGACAGAACGCGGTACCCTTTGTGCATTGATGGGCCTGCGAGAGTGGCGCCGACGCACGGAATGCCCCGTCGGGCACCCATGAAGGGTCAATGCACACGGAAGTGGATCAAGCCAAACGGGCCTCATGGCAGAAAACAAGCTTGAAGGTTTTGAGGATTTTGACAATATCATGGCCGAGGGACAGAGTGCGCCCAAGCCGGAGGGCGCCGCGGGCCAGTTGGACGACTTGCTCGGCAAGGAAGGTGGAGCCGCCGAGGGCGGCGAGTCGGAACTGGACTCGTTCTTCGAGGACCTGTCCACCATCGACGACTTGGAGGTGATGCAGGAGGAGGAGAAGGCCCCAGCGGCCGCCCCGCCCGCTGCCGCCGCCGCGCCACCCCCGCCCAGGGTAGAAAAGGCGGCGGCGCCCGCGCCCAAGCCCAAACCGATCAAGAAACCCAGAGCTTCGGGGAAGCCAGGCCGATTGAAAAGACTGATCCTGCTCGTGGCGCTGGCCGGCATCTTCGGCGGAGGGGGGTACTATGTGTACACCACCTACATCGCCGGTGAAGGCAAGATCCCCTGGCCCACCTTCAGCACCGAATCCCTCTTTCCCAAGAAGGCGCCGCCCGTCGCGGTGGAGCCGCCCAAGCCGCCCCCGCCGCCCAAGCCCGTGGTGCACAAGCCGGCGCCACCGCGGCACGCCGGACCGACGTTCGGCATCCAGGTGGCCACCTGTTTCTTCGATTCCTGCGTGACCGCCTACCGCGCCATGCTGAAGGCGAACCACTACGCAAGCGTGGAACTGCGGGAGCGCTCGGGCCGGACGGAAGTGCTGGAGATCTATTCCCAGACCCGCTTCAGCGACCGGCAGACGGCGCAGGATCTGGCCGACAAGATCAACAAGGAAAACCGGCTGGAAGGCAACGCATTCGTGCTGGAGGAAGCCAAGGCGTTCCGCATCTCCATGGGCTCCTTCACCGACCTTTCCCGCGCCAACGTGGTGAAGGACGCGCTGAACCAGCGCTACCACGGGGACGTGGTGTTCGGACAACGGCTGAAAGCGCTGCCCTATGCGCTCAAGGCGGTGATCACCGGCAAGTATCCCAGCCGGGCCGAGGCCGAACGCGCGCTGACGGAGTTGCGCAAGCTGGACCGCAGCCTGGACGGCGCGTTCATCGTCCAGAACTGACGGTCGCCGCGGGACAGACCCGCACCCCAGCCGGGGCTTCCGCAATGCGGAGCCCCGGCATTTCCATTGGCTCCCAGAATCGATTGCGTGCTGGATGGCTCGCCCCGGCTCCGGCCGGCGCATGCCGATCGCGCCGCACCGTCACTACGGCGCGGGGAGGGGTCACGGGGCATCGGTGGAAGGGACGGAACGGCCAGGTTCGATCCTTGGCCCCCGCTCCATCCCCGGCATGGGAATGCTGGCGCGGGGACGGTTGGCCAGCCCGGGGCTGAGGTTCTTGAACCGTTCCCGCTGCCACTTGGGCCGCAGGCTGTTGTTGAAGTGTTCCAGCAGTTCGGCGCTCAACTCGCGGAGGGCTTGCTCGACGGCAGCGGGATTCCGGTTCACCGACTTCAGGAGCGTCACCCGCCAGACCAATTGGCCGGACTTGGCGTCGATCATCTGCCCCACGGTGGCCACCTGATCGCTTTCCGGACAATTCTCGCAGGGCACGGAGAACACCTGGGCGCCCAGCAACATTTCCACATCGGTCAGTCTGCCGATGCGGGCCGTCTGTTCCCGGTCCGCAAGGCCCACGACGGACAGGGTATCGGAGAGCAGGCTGTAGTCGTCGCGCAGCTTGAAGTTTCCGTCGAACCGTTCGTGGAATTGCGCCCGCGAGATGGACGAGTCCAAGTAGGGGCTGCGCAACATTCCGGATTCGATCGCGGAAACCAATGCCTGCGCCTGATCTTCCGCGAGCGGAGGTTGCGGCGTGGCGTCCAACATCAGGGTGCGGCGGAAGTTGATCAGGGACGTGTCGAAGGGCTGATTGACCGAAACCCCGGAGCAGGCGCCCAGCAGCAGCGCGGCCGCGGCTGCGACTGCGACTGCGGCGAAAACCGGGTTGCGGAAACGCCGGCGGGTTCGGGACCTAGCGGGAAGCGCGCTGGCTGACGAGTCGTTCCGGGGCATCCGGGCCGCGGGGCTGGGCAATCTCCTGGCCATCGATGTACTTCTCCAATCCCGCATAGATGCCTTCGGCGATCGACCGCAGATACGCCGAATCCTTCAACTGCCGGGCTTCCTCCGGATTGGTGACGAAGCCGGCTTCCACGAGCACGCTGGGCATTTCGGCACCAATCAGTACCATGAACGGCGCCTGCTTCACACCCAGATCGCGCACGGGGCGCGTATCGCGCAATTGCTCCACCAGGGACGTGTGCAGCACCGCGGCAAGCTTGCTCGATTCCAGGATATTCGTATCCCGCAGCAAGTCCAGCAGAATGCCGTTCAGGTCGCTGACCCGCTTCTCCGTCGTCGCGTTCTCCCGCGCCGCCACCGCCATGGCGGTGGCGTCGCTGGTGAGGTTGAGGAAGTAGGTTTCCACGCCTTGGAACCGCTGGACGGGATTCGCGTTCAGGTGGATCGATACGAACAGGTCCGCGCCGAACGCCTTGGCCAGTTCGGGGCGGCGGGTGAGGGGGATGAACTCGTCGGCCTCCCGCGTCATTCCGACCCGCAACTCCGGATGCTTCCGGTGCAGCAGATCGCGCAGGGCGCGCGCGATGGCCAGGGCGGCATCCTTCTCGTACAGGCCGTCGGCGATGGCGCCGGGATCATGGCCGCCATGGCCGGGGTCCAACATGATCGACTTGATCTTCAGTGCCAGGGAGGTGCGCAAGCTCGCCTGCAACTGCTCGGCCGGAATGGCCCCGGCCGGGCCGCGCGGGACGCGCTTGGGGCGCGGCCGGGCCGCCGTCTGGGGTTGCGGCCGCGGGTAGAGGTCCACCACCAGCTTCGATTCGGTGGGCAGGTCGAATTCCTTCACGTCGTGCGCCTTGAGCGCCTGGGCCGCGAACGTGACGACGGTGCCGGCCCGGCCCGTGGGGGCCACGCGCACTTGGTGGAGCAGACCCTCCGGCGCGGCCGGGGGGAGCGCCAAGGCCGGATCGGGGCGGGTGTTGTCCAACACAAGCGTCACCGTGTCGCCCGCACCGCCGCCGGCCAGCTCATGGCGGAAGGTCACCGGCGCACTGGTGGTGAGGATGATGCGGGTGAACTGCAGGGCCGAGAGCACTTGCATCCGCTTCAGCACCACGGGCCGGGACGGTTCCTCGGCGCCGGGCGCGGGGCCGCGAACGGTGGGCCCGAGAGCGGGCGTCGCGGGAATCGGGTCATCCGCCGGCCGGGCCGCCGGCACGGGGCGCGGCTTCGTAGGGGTCTGCGGCGCGGTCTCGGCCGGGCGCAACGCGGCCAGCCTCTGGCGGGCCAGCGTGCGCAGATCGCCGTTCGCGTACGCGTCCGCCACGCGCCGGTAGGTGGCGGCGGCCGCCGCAAGGTCCTGGCGGTTGTGCTCCTGGATCTCGCCCACGTGCATCAGGCTGTCGTCGGCCAGGGCATGGCGGGGGAACTCCGCCGCGAAGCGCTCGAAGGCGGCCTGGGCATCGTTCAGGTCCGCGGGCGTGCCGCCGGCGCGGAAGGCCTGATGGCGGGCCAGGCCCATGCTGAACAATGCATCGGCCCCACGCGGCTGACGGGGAATCTCATCGTGAACGCGCTGGAACGCCATGGCCACCGCCCGCCAGTCGTCGGCGGTCGCGCCAGGGGTGGCGCGCGTTTGGGCGTAGGTCGCGGCGGCTTGCTTGTAGCGGGTCTCCACGTCCTGCGCAGCGGCCGCGTGCGGCGCCAACGGGACGGCGCCCAGGGTCGCCAGCAGCACGGCGCAAGCGACAGCGAAGCCGGTCAGGCGCGGCGCGGACACGGGGTCAGTCTCCCTTGGTGATGCGGGATTTCACGCGGTGCAGCCAGTTGAGCGCATCGAGCGGCGTCATGGCGTCCACGTTCAG
>JBGPEV010000182.1:0-6281 GCA_041482995.1 bacterium
AGGAACACGAGGATCACGCCGACGTGGCCCCAGTACGTGAAGAAGTAGAAGAACTGGTTGACCGGCTCTCCCCAGTAGGCGATGCCGCGGGCCAGCAGGTCGGCAAAGGGCGCCCAGGCCATCTCGGTGCCGAACACCGGGTGGTTGAGATAGGGCAGGTCGTGGCCCCAGACGCGGATCAGGTTGAAGCGGCTCGCGTCCAGCAGCAGGTCGCTCACCACCACGCCCCAGATCAGGAACAGGATCGCGTTGGCCTCCCCGTTCAGCGTCAGCCGCGCGGGGCGCAGGGCAATGCGCCGCCACAGGGCGAAGCCCACCATCAGGAACACGATCACCTCGAACGCGTCCTTCACAAACGCGTAGAGGTAGCCGCCGAAGGAATGGGAATCGAGCAGCGGCAGGTACTCCTGGAAGCCGTGGACGTAGCCCTCGCCGAACACGACGATCTCCCGCAGCCCCAGGACGAGGAAGCCCCAGAAGATGAAGAAGTGCATGGCGCCCGAGGAGCGCTCCCGCTCGCGCCCGATCAGCTTGCTCTGCCCGAAGCCGATCCGCAGCAGCATGCGCACCCGGTCCGCGATGCGGTCCAAACGTTGCTCGGGCGCCAGCCGCGCCAGCAGCCGCACGCGCTGAATCGCGGTGTACGCGAACACGCTCAGCCCGGCGGCCAGCACCAGGGTCATCAGCCAGGGGTTCATGCGGATTCCTCGGGGAAGACGAACGGGGGCGAAAAGTCCCGGCGCCAATCGGCTCCCACTTGTCTAACGGAATTGCCCCCAGCGGGCAAGGCGCGGGGCACGCTGCGCGTGACTTCCCTCGGCCCCGCCAAGGCGGGGGCTGTCCCCCGCGCTAGCGAGGGGGGCGTGACTCCCCCGGTCCCCCGCGCCAGCGAGGGGGGCGACCCATGGCTGTGGGCTGAGAATGTATCGGCGCCCAGCGGCGTGTCCGATTGGAATTCCTCTCCCTGCTGGCAGGGAGTGGGGGCGCCCGCGCTGTCGGCGCGCCTCCAGGGGCTGGCCGGAATGGGTTCCGGCGGGATCCCGTCGCGTTCGTCAGATTTTGTTATTTCGCCATCCAATGAAGGACTTGCTGGAACCGAAAGGCCGTTCGGGTCCCCAGTGGCGGGGCCGATGCCGCCGCCGTTCCCCCCCAACCCCCCACCCTGTGGGGGGCTAACGGCCTCGTATCCCCCCAACCCCCCACCCTGTGGGGGGCTAACGGCCCCGGGAGGGGGAGACTCGGAGGGCCAGAAGATCGGCTCCCGCTCGACTGCCCCCGCGACCAGATTGTTGCGCCGCAACTTCTGCAACAGGAGCAGCTTGTCCCGCGCGCGGCACAACAGGCGGTCCAACCGGCTCTCCTGCAGGGTGCAGTCCATGGCCTTGTGCAGCCAGCGATGGGTGTCGGTCTCGCAGATGTGACCCGCCAGGCCGCTGGGGTCGCCCGTGAGCAACGCATCGGTCTGCGCGTCGTAGGCCGTCTCCCAGCGCCGGCAACGTGCGATGCGCCAGTGATGCGCGGCCATGGCCTCCACGCACGCCGCCTCATCGGCGGTGCGGGGCCGGTAGGTGTGGAACAAGTCGCGGCGCAGGCGCTCGAACTCCAGCGCGTCGTCGTCGGGGAGCAAAATCGCCGTGCTACCCAGCCCATGCTTGAGGGCATTCCAGGCGGGCGACGGATTGTCAGATTGGGTAGACACTTGTGATTCTCTGAGGCGACCTTCGGCGCGCGCTGGTGAATCCATGACTGCCTCCGGGTTAGATCGGATTGGGTGTGGTGGAGACCGATAAATACAGATTATCATGTACTATACGAAAGTCAACATTTTTCTTGCGCGGCGCCGACGCGGTGGCGGCGGACACACCCCATCACTCGACCGCGCCACAGGCTCCGCTTCGCGCCTCACCCTCGGGCGAAAGGCCGGCCCCCATCCCTCTCCACGCCGCATCCTGCTGCGGCGGGGAGAGGTGAACTCGCTCTCCGAACGGTCCAAGCGTGTGGAATGGGCAAAAGTTCTTTGCTTCCGCGCCCGCGGTTGGGCGTGGAGAAGGGGGCGGCCGGTAGCCGCGCTGCGGCGGCGCCCTACCCCTTGTGCTTCTTGATCTCCTCCAGCAGCACGGGCACGACCTTGAACAGGTCGCCTACGATGCCGTAATCGGCGACGGAAAAGATGGGCGCGTCGGCATCCTTGTTCACGGCGATGATCAATTTAGAGCCGCTCATGCCCGCCAGGTGCTGGATAGCGCCGGAGATGCCGATGGCGAAGTACACGTCGGGCGTCACTTGGCGGCCGGTCTGGCCCACCTGCGCCGCGTAGGGCATCCAGCCGGAATCCACGACCGCCCGGGACGCGCCGAACCCCGCGCCGAGCAGCTTGGCGAGCGGCTTGACGAACTCCACGCCTTCGGGTCCCTTCACGCCGCGGCCCACGGAAACGATCATCGCGGCCTCGCCCAGGTCGACCTCGCCCGTTTCCTCCTGCACCACTTCCTTCAGCACCATCCGCCCATCGGAGGCGGGCACGGCCAACTCCGCCACCGTGGCCGGCTTGGGCGCGGCGTCCACCACGTCAAAGGCGCCGCTGCGCACGGTCAGCACGCGCAGGCCCGGCTTGGCGAACTTCATCTTCTGCAGCACCTTGGTCGCCATGGCGGGGCGCGTCACGGTGATCTCGTCGCCGTTCACCTCCAGCGCCGCCGCGTCGCTGATGTACGCGCCGTCCAGCTTGCCTGCCACGCTGGGTGCCAGCGCCTTGCTCAACTCGGAAACCGAGAACCAGATCTGCGTCGCTTGGCTCTTGGCTGCCGCTTCCTTCACCGCCGCGACGTAGCGATCGAGTGCGAAATTGGCCAGGCCGGCGTCATCGGCGACATACACCGTGCCGGCCCCGTGGCCCGCCAGCACGTCGGCCTGCTGCTTCACCCCGGCGCCGATCAGCACCACGTCCGTGGGCAGTCCCAGCGCGCGGGTCTTGCTCAGCACTTCCAGCGTGGGTTTGCGAATCGCTCCATCCTTCGTTTCCGCCACGACGAGTACCTTGGCCATGCGCTTGGATGCTCCCTCTGTGTTGGAAATCGGGACAAATCAAACTGCGAATCCGCAGATTACGCAGATTGCGCAGATTTTGACTCCTGCATTGGTTCGTGACGGCAAGTCTGCCTGGACAACGTCAAGTCCGTGATTTTGTGCCTCTGTTGGCCCGGCCTAGTCGTGATTTGGCACTTGCTGGGTTCGCAGGTGGCCGGAAATATGGTCTCCCGAAACCGTGGATGTCCACCTCGAAAGAGAATCTGTGAAATCTGCGTAATCTGCGGATCGGCAGTTTTTTCGCATTCCGCTACGCGAAAATCTTGGCCTCGTTGGCCAGCAGGTCCACGACCTGCTTGGCGATCTCCGCCGGATCGCCCTCGAATTTCTTGCCGGCGGAGCGACCCGCGGGCGGGGTTACCTCGACCACCTGGACGCGCGCGCCCGCCGCTCCGGCGTCACTCGGGTTCACGCCCAGGTCGGCGAGCTTGAGCGCCGCGAAGGGCTTCTTCTTCGCCTGCATGATCCCGCGCAGGGAGGCCAAGCGCGGTTCGTTCAGGCTGTCGTTGGCCGTGAACAGCGCCGGCAGGGTGACCTCGATCACCTCCTTGCCCGCGTGTCCGAGCCGGTGGAGCGTGAGCTTGTTGCCCTCCAGGTTGGCAATCGCCTGCACGTTCACCACGGCGGGCCAATCCAGCAGCGCGGCCAGCACGGCCCCCGTCGCGCCCATGTCCGTATCTTGTGCCTGCTTGCCAGTGACGATCAGGTCGTAGCCGCCCTTCTTGGCGACGGCGGCCAGGATGCGGGCGATGCCGAAGCTGTCGGAACCTTCGGTGGCGGGGTCGTTCACGTGCACGGCCTTGTCCGCCCCCATCGCCAGCGCCTTGCGCAATGCTTCCCCGGCGCGATCCGGGCCGATCGAGACCACGGTCACCTCGCCGCCGTGCTTCTCTTTCAGTTGCAGCGCGGCTTCCACGGCGTTCTCATCCCACTTGCTCAGGATGTAGTTCATGCCGTCCTCGGCCACCTTGCCGTCCTTGACGCGGATGTTCAGCTCCACGTCCATCACGCTCTTCACGGGCACCAAGATGTTCAAGACCGCATCTCCACGTTATCGGCCGCGCCGGATTCGGCGCGACATGGACCGGCCCTCTCGCCACGGGCGGGCCGCGTTCCCCCTTGCACGTCCCCGGAAATTGTCTACGTCTCTTCTAACCAAATCACCCCGCTGGGGCAAGCCAAGTCCACGAGGGAGAGGATTCGAAGGCGGCCATTACACGGGAGGGACATCTTGATACAGAACCCAAGAGCACCCATCGATACGGCTGAACCACAACGGCACAACGAACACGACGAAGTTTCGTTTGATGCGGGACGCGGCGAATCGGGGCTTCATATCCGCTTTTCGTCGTGTACGTCGTGTTCGTTGTGGTCCAAAACAGTTGGCGGTTAGGTTGGGCGCTCTAATACGGCCACTGCCAATCGCGGATCTCCGGCATGTCCTGCCCATGTTTCACGATGTATTCCCGGTGCTCGATCAGCTTGTCGCGCACCAGTTGCTTCAGGTGGCCCGCCTGGTAGGCCAGCCGCGGGAGGCGGTCCACCGCGTCCGCCGCCAGGTGGAACCGGTCCAGGTCGTTGCGCACCACCATGTCAAAGGGCGTGGTCGTGGTGCCCTCTTCCTTGTAGCCGCGTACGTGAATGTTGTTGTGGTTCGTGCGCCGGTACGTGATGCGGTGAATCAGCCACGGATAGCCGTGATAGGCGAAGATCACCGGCTTGTCCTGGGTGAACAGCGCGTCGAAGTCCCGGTCCGACAGCCCGTGGGGGTGTTCCTTCTCCGGCTGCAAGGTCATCAGATCCACGATGTTGATCACGCGGATCTTCAGATCGGGCACGTTCTTGCGCAGGAAGTCCACGGCGGCCAGCGTCTCCAGCGTGGGCACGTCTCCGCAGCAGGCCATCACCACGTCGGGCTCGCCACCCTGGTCGTTGCTGGCCCAATCCCAGATGCCGATGCCCGCCGTGCAGTGCTTGATGGCGGCGTCCATGTCCAGCCACTGTGCCTCCAGGTTCTTGCCCGCGACGATCACGTTGATGAAATGGCGGCTGCGCAGGCAGTGGTCCGTCACCGACAGCAGCGTGTTGGCGTCGGGTGGCAGGTACACGCGGATGATGTCGGCCTTCTTGTTCACCACGTGGTCGATAAAGCCCGGGTCCTGGTGGGAGAAGCCGTTGTGGTCCTGGCGCCACACGTGGGAGGTGAGCAGGTAATTGAGCGAAGCCACGGGCCGCCGCCAGGGGATGTCGCGGGTCACCTTCAACCACTTGGCGTGCTGATTGAACATGGAGTCGATCAAGTGGATGAACGCCTCGTAGCAGGAGAACAGCCCGTGCCGCCCCGTGAGCAGGTAGCCTTCCAACCAGCCCTGGCAGGTGTGCTCGCTGAGGATTTCCATCACCCGCCCATCCGGCGACAGGTGATCGTCCTCCGGCAGCGTGCCGGCGAGCCACGTGCGGCCCGTCACCTCAAGCACGGCCCCCAACCGGTTGGACGCCGTCTCGTCGGGGCCCACCACGCGGAAGTTGCGGGAGTCCATGTTGAGCTTCATCACGTCGCGCACGAACCCGCCCATCACCCGCGCCGCCTCCGCCCGGACGCCGCCGGGGTGCGGCACCTTCACGGCATAGTCGCGGTAGTCCGGCATGCGCAGGTCGCGCAACAGCACACCGCCGTTGGCATGGGGATTGGCCCCCATGCGGCGCGCGCCCGCCGGGGCGAGGGACACCCAGTCCTCCTGCGGCGCGCCATCGGGACCGAACAGCTCGTTCGGCCGGTAGCCCTTCATCCATTGCTCGAGCAGCTTCACGTGGCCGGGCTTCTCGGCCATTTCCGCGAAGGGCACCTGGTGGGAGCGCCAGTAACCCTCGGTTTTCAGGCCGTCCACCTCCTTGGGCCCCGTCCAGCCCTTGGGCGTGCGCAACACAATCATGGGCCAGCGGGGCCGGCCGGGCTTGCCGCTCTTGCGCGCCTGCTCCTGGATGCCGCGGATCTCGTCCGCCACCGCGTCCAGGGTCGCCGCCATTTGCTGATGCAGGGTCTCCGGCTGGTCCCCTTCGATGAAATAGGGGTGATAGCCGTAGCCCGCCATCAGGCTTTCCAGTTCCTCGTGGCTGATGCGGGCCAGCAGGGTCGGATTGGCGATCTTGTAACCGTTCAGGTGCAGGATCGGCAGCACGGCGCCGTCACGGAT
>JBGPEV010000183.1:0-6280 GCA_041482995.1 bacterium
ATCACGGACGACTGGCGCCATCTGCACGATGACGACGGGATGCACTATTCCGTCATCGCCTACAGCCACGTGGAGGGTGTGCGCGAAACCGGATTCCACAACGCCTACCGCGATCCACTGAGCGGGGCGATCGTGGGCCGGTATCTCCACCACCCGCCGCTGCTGGCGCTGGCGATCGCCGGGGCATTCAAGCTCACTGGGCTCACGTCCTACTGGGTGCCGCGCACCGTCTCGATCGGTTTTCACCTGATCGTGCTCGCCTGCACCACCTGGCTGGCGTGGCGCCTGCTGGAGCGGCGGCGGGAGGCCGCGCTTCTGGTGGCGGGCAGCTTCGCGCTGATTCCGGTCTCCACCTACTTCGGCAAGGCGGTCGTCTACCCGCCGATCACGCTGGCCTTCTCCCTGCTGGGCATGGCGGCCCACTTCATGGCCCTGGAGCGGCTGCGGCTCCGGCAAGGCGGCTGGTGGTTCCCGGCGCTGCTGTCCGTGCCGGTCTGGGTGCTGGCGGCGTTCAGCGGCTGGTTCAGCCACTTCCTGCTCGCGGCGGACGGACTGCTGGCCCTCGCCGTGGCGCTGCGCGTCACCGGGCGGCTGCGCTGGCAGGCGCTGGGGCTGGCCGTGGGCTGCGCCCTCACCAGTGTCTTGGGACTGGCGGCGGTGGCGCTGCACATGTACCTGGTGGGCGGGCTGGACGCGTTCGGCGATTTCCTCTCCGTCTACCGCTCCCGCAGTGGCATGGAAGAACTGGAGGTGATGGGCAGCGACTACACCGCCTATGCGGCCAAGGCGGTCAGTCTCTCGATGCTGCGTTATCTGGCGCTGGGGCCGGCGCTGCTCACGGCGGGATGGCTCGTGCTGGCCGGGCGGCGCGCCCTACGCGGCGGGCTGACCTACGCGGACGTGTGGATCCTGACGCTGCTGGCCCCCGGGTTGCTGTATCTGATCGCCGCCAATCGTGGGGCCACCCAGCACCCGTTCTATGTGTATTTCCTCATGCCGGGTGTGGTGCTGGCAACCGTCCGGATGGTGCTGGAAGGCTGGGCGCGGCTGCCGCGCCTTGCCCCCTTGCGCCGGCGGCTGGCCGTAGCGGCCGCGGGCGTTGCTCTGACCCTCTCGGTCCTCACCTCGGCCGCGGTGCTGCGCTACGAGTACCGCACGGATGACCCCTTCGCCCTGGACCGCGTGGCGACCCTGCAGATCCTGTACACCGTACCGCCGGGGCAGCGCATGTTCCCGCCCCGGGCGATCCGGCCGCGCCTGCCGTCCTTCGAGGCGGCGCCCCAGCCGGGCATCGGGGCCGCTTGGGGAATCGAGGCCGAACCGGAACTGGCCCGCGCCTCGGCCCCGCCCCGCAGACGTGCCTGATCCAGGCGGCGCGGCGGGCGCCGGCCCGGATGGGCTAGGCGTCCCACTTCCGGCCGCGATCCAAGGAAAGCATCCCTGCCCCGTTGGTGGCCAGGGTCACGCACGCGCCGATCAGCATCAGGTCGACCCATGCCGCGGCGAAGTTGGGCCAGTCCAGCCCGAAACGCACCTTCAGCAACGCCGTCACCACGAACTCGATCGTGAAGACGATGCCCAGGTAGCGCGTGAATAGCCCAAGGATCAGGGCCAGGCCGCCGAAGAACTCCAGAAACGAGATGAAGGGTCCGGTGATCTCCGGCACCGGCACGCCATACTTGACCATCACGCCCTTGGCAAAATCGCCCATCTTGAACACTTTGAGGAATCCCGCGTCGCACAGCACGATACCCGTGACGAGGCGCAGAATCAGGTGCGCGATGTTCGACCGGCCGGACATGACCATCACCATTTGCGACATAATCCTCCTCCTTGTGAGTGGTAACGGGGCGGGCCATCGAGCGGCCCGGAACTCCCGGCGGTTCCCCGCATTCAAACCGCCGGTCTGGGCAATCGTACCGGAGCCCGGCCGCCACGCATTCCGCGGCGCGCTAGGTGTCCCACGGGCGGTTGCGGTCCACCGAGTACCGGCCGGCCCCGTGGGTGGCCAGCAGCAGGCCGCAGATGAGCAGCAGCAACTCGAGCTCCGCCCCGGGGTAGCCCTTGCCCGCGGTCACCCATTGGGTGTAGGCGGCCACGACAAATTCGATGGCGAACAACACGCCCAGGTAGCGGGTAAACAGGCCGACGATGAGCAGCACACCGCCGATCAATTCAAGAAAGGACACGAACGGGGCCGTGATCTGCGGCAGGAAAATGCCGACCTTGGCGAAAAAGCCCTGCGCGGCCGGCAGGCCGATCACGAATACCTTCACGTAGCCGTGAAATACCAGGATGATGCCCATCATCACGCGCACCAGCAGCAGACCCAGACTCGCCTGACCCGACAACACCATCACGATTCTCGCCATGGCTCCCCTCCCGGAATGTGGCGCAAAGGCGGGCGGCAACCGGATCGTCGCCCCGCACGGCCGCCCGCGGATTCAACGGCCCGATCCCCTGGCTGGCAACCTATCAAAGGCGCCCCAGGGTGACACGCCAAAAAGCGGCCACGCACGGCTAAGCCTTTTGCGGCGGGCCGCGATCCCGACGACGGGAGCGCCAGTGAAGGTGAAACGGACTGAAAGGAAAGGAAGTATCGGGGCGAGAGGATTTGAACCTCCGACCACATCCACCCCAAGGATGTGCGCTACCAGGCTGCGCTACGCCCCGATGTCCGAGCGACAACTCTACTCGCCGGGCAGAAGCAAAGTCAATTGACGGAGAATCGAACTGCAACGGCAAACTCCCTCACCACAAAGGACACGAAGGACACGAAGGACACGAAGGAAAAACAGCAACAGCGGATCTTTGAAAAAAACCCTTAGCAGTTCCTTTGTGTCCTTCGTGTCCGGCGCCTGCCCTCGAGCCCTTCGCGTTGCTCAAGGGTAAACTCCGCGAAGGGTGGTGAAAAAGGCAGTTGCCGTTTTCACAAGCTGATGAGTACGACACCGGCGGCGACGAGTGCGGCGGCGGCGATGCGGCGCAGGCCAAAGGGCTCCTTGAGCAGCAGGGTGCCCAGCAGGGCGGCGAAGATCACGCCCGTCTCCCGCAGGGCGGAAACCGGGGCGGCCGCCTGTAAGGAGAGCGCCCACACCACCAGCAGGTAGGCCGCGCAACACAGTCCGCCGCCGGCCAGCGCCAGCCAGGTCCACTGCCGTTCCCAGTGCCGCAGCTTGGCGCGCCGGGCCAAGGGCAGGATCAGCAGCCAGGGCAGGCCATAGCCGACGAACAGCCAGCCGCCGTACCCGAGCGGGCTGCCTCCGGCGCGCACCCCCCGCCCGTCCAGGAGCGTGTAGACGCCGATCAGCACGCCGTTGCCCAGGGCGAGCGCGACGGGCCGCCACCGCCCGTGCCGCAGCAGGGAGCGGTGCCAGGCCAGACTGAGGATGCCGACGGACACGGCGGCGACCCCCGCCAGTTTCGTCCACGGCAGGGCATCGCCCAGCAGCAGCAGGGAGAGCACGACCACGGTGGGGGGCGCCGTACCGCGGGCCAGGGGATAGACCAGGCTCAGATCGCCCATGCGGTACGTCTGGACGAGGATCAACACGTAGATCTGCTGCACGATCAGGGACGGACCCAGGTACCACCACGCCTCCAGCCGCATGGGCGGCGCCAGCAGCACCAGCGTCACGCCCATCACGCCCGTGGCGGCGTTGATCAGGGCGATGGCCAGGAAGCGGTCCGGCTCCACCTTCACGAGCGCGTTCCAGCTCGCGTGGAACAGCGCCGCCAGCAGCACCAACAGCGTGACGGAGAGGGAGAGGGTCACAGCGGTACAGCATCCACAGATGGCACAGAAACAACATCAGATTTCGGACGTCCGAGTGACGCTAGCACGTCGGCTTCCGCACTGGCTTCCGGCTGTCGGAAATCAAATCTGTGTCATCTGTGAAATCCGTGGATGGCAGTTTCCCGCAGCCGTCCCTACTCCTCGCGCAACACGTCCAGCGGCTTGCGGAGCAGCACGTCGGTGCTGCTCAGGAGGCCCGTGCCGGATACCAGCAGGGTGGAGAGGCCCCACGCGGCCAGGTAGCTGGGGAGGGCGAAGTACCAGCGGCCCTCGAACACCCAGGTGACCAGGCCGTAGGACAGTCCCGCCGCGGCGGCCGTGCCGATCAGGCCCGCCAACCCGCCCAGCAGCAGGTATTCCAGGGCCAGGATGCGCGCTACCATGCCGCGGGTCGCCCCGAGGGTCTTCAGCAACACGGCTTCCCGCAGGCGCTGGTACTTGGTGGTGGCGATCGCCCCCAGCAGGATCACCAAGCCCACGGCCAAGGAGAAGCCCGCCATGAACTGGATCACGAGGGCGATGCGGTCCAGGATCTGCTGCACCAGTTCGAAGACCGTCTCCACGTCGAACCCGGTGACGTTGGGCAGGCGGGCCACCACGCGGCGCTGTAGCTCCGTGCGCGCCGCGTCGGACGCCACGTGGACGCCGGTCACGTAGATGTGGGGCGCCGCTTCCAGCACGCCGGGCAGGTAGACGAAGGAGAAGTTGGCGCGGCGGTTGGCCCAGTCGATGTCGCGGATACTGGTGATCGTGGCCGGCACCGGCACGCCCTGGACGTCCATGGTCACCGTGTCGCCCAGCTTCATATTCGTTTCGCGTATCCACCAGTCCGCCACCGACACCTGGGCGCCCGGCACGGCGGGGTCCGGCTCGAATTTGCCCGCCAGCAGATGCTCGCCGGGAATGAGCGACCCGCGGTAGGTGAAGGCGTATTCGAACGTGAGGATGCGCTTGCGGTCGCCGTCGGGCAGTTGTTCCAAGTTCAGGCGCCGGCCATTGAGCGCGACGATGCGGCCGCGCACCACGGGAATCAGCTCCGGCGCCGGGTAGCCGGCGCCGGTCACCACGTCCACGAACGGCTTCCGCTGATCCTTCTGGATGTCGATGAAAAACAGGTTGGGCTGATCCGTGGCGGAGGCGCGGCTCACCTGGCGCAGCAGGTCCTTCTGGATGAGGAACACGGCGAGCAGCAGCAGCATGCTCAGGCCGAGGGACATGATGGCGACGCCGGTCTGGTTGCCGGGGCGGTAGAGGGCCGTCAAACCCTGCCGCCAGACGAACCCGGGCGGGCGCGGCGCCCGGCGCAGCACCCAGAGCAGGCCGTGGCTGGAGAGCCAGAGTACGACGGCGGTGCCGGCCAGCGCCGCGACGAAGATCCAGGTGATGCGCCAGTGCCCCACCTGCCAGTAGGCCAGGGCGCCGATCAGCAGGATGCCCGACGCCGCGGGCAGCAGGGCACGCAGCCGCCGCCAACCCGTGCGGGCCTCGCCCGATTCCGGCTCGACGGCGCGGCGGAACACCCGCGCCGGCGGGACGCGGCGCACCAGCAGCAGGGGCGGCAGGGCAAACCAAAGCGTGACCAGGCCGCCCAGCAGCACGCCCTCCGCCACGGCCCGGCCGGAGAGGGCAAAGCGCAGGGAGACCGGGAGGAAGTCCGACAGCAACCACGCCAGTACGAACTGGGTGGCCGTGCCCAGCGCCACCCCGATCAGGCTGCCGATCAGGCCCAGCACCAGGGCCTGCGCCAGGTACACGGTGAGCAATTGCCGCGAGGTCGCGCCCAGGCACTTCAGCACCGCCAGCGTGTCCAGCTTCTGGGCCATGAAGACGCGGATCGCCCCCGCCACGCCGATACCGCCCAGCAGCAGCGCCACGAGCCCCGTGAGGTTGAGGTAGTTGGTGAGCTGGCCGAGGAAGCGCCCCACTTGCGGCTGCGCCTCGCTGTAGCTGACCACGGTGGTGAAGCTCTCCGCCAGCCGCGCCTTGAGCGCTTCGGTGACGGTCGCGACGTCGGAGACGGCGGGCGCGCCGCCGCCCGGCAGCTTCACCAGCGCCGTGTAGCGCACCCGGCTGGTGGGAGCGATCAAGCCCGTGGCCGCGCCGCCGGCGTCCGTCAGCAGCACGCGGGGGCCGATGTTCATCAACTGCACGGGACTGTCCGGCTCCTTCACCAACTCCCCGGCGATGCGGAACGTGCGCCGGCCCAGCCGGAGCGAATCCCCCACTTGCAGCCCCAGGTGGAGCAACAGGGAGGGATGGACCAGCACGGTGTCGTCCCGCAGCAACTGGCGAAAGGGTTGGTCGCCCTTCACCAGCACCTCGCCATAGAAGGGATAGCCCGCGCCGACCGCCCGTGCTTCCACCAGCAGCACGCCCTTGGCCGCGGGGGCACCCGCGCCGCTCTCCCTGCGCGGAGCGGAGCCCCTGGGCAGAGCCTGGGCCATGGAGACGAACTCCACCGAACGCGCCACGCGGGCGCCCCCG
>JBGPEV010000184.1:0-6259 GCA_041482995.1 bacterium
AACATTGGCGGCGCCCTGGCCAAGCAGGGCAGCACGGTGCGGACGGTGCCGCTGCCCCAGTTCATGAAGGAGCGCCTCCATGGAGCCTGACCGCGGGCGCTTCAAGCGCGACAGCGTACGCGCGCTGGGGGACGCCACGCTGCGGCTCAACTACCGCACGGCGACCCAGCGCGTGCGCAGCCGGCGCGATGAGCGCATGGCCGAGCTGAACGACGTGCCCCAGTTGCAGCGCATCGGCAACGCCATCAAGCAATCCGCCCTGGCCCGGCTGCCGGAGTTGCTGGAGCAGTTGGAGAAGCACCTGACCCGGCGCGGCGTGGCCGTGCACTGGGCGGAGACCACGGAAGAGGCCAACCGCATCGTGCTGGAAATCGCCCGGCGCCGCGGCGTCACCCGCGTGGTGAAGGGCAAGTCCATGGTCTCCGAGGAGATGGAGCTGAACCGCTTCCTGGGCGAGCACGGCATCGAGGCGCTGGAGGCGGACCTGGGCGAGTTCATCGTGCAATTGGCGGGACAGACCCCCGTACACATCGTGGTGCCCGCCATCCACATGAACCGCATGGAGATCGCCCGCCTGTTCCAGACGGAATTGGGCGTGCCCTATACGGACAATGTGCAGGAGTTGACGCAGATCGCCCGGCGCGTCTTGCGCGAGAAATTCCAGGCCGCGGGGATGGGCATCAGCGGCGTCAACTTCGCCGTGGCGGAGACCGGCACCCTGTGCCTGGTGGAAAACGAAGGCAATGGGCGCATGGTGACCTCCGTGCCCCCCGTGCACGTGGCGCTGATGGGCCTGGAGAAGGTCGTCCCGCGCCTGGAGGACGTGGCGCCTCTGGTGCGGCTCCTCACGCGCTCGGCCACGGGGCAGACCATCACCAGCTACTTCAACTGGCTCTCCTCCCCCCGGCGCCCCGGCGAGTTGGACGGGCCGGACGAGGTACACTTGGTGATCCTGGACAACGGCCGCTCCGCCATCTACGCGGACGGCCAGTTGCGCGAGACCCTGGAGTGCATCCGCTGCGCCGCGTGCCTCAACGTCTGCCCGGTCTACCAGCGCATCGGCGGCCATGCCTATGGCGCGCCCTATATGGGGCCGATCGGCAAGATTTTGACGCCCCAAATGGCCGGACTCGACAAGGCGGGCCACCTGGCGGGCGCCTCCACGCTGTGCGGCGCGTGCTACGAGGTCTGCCCGGTGCAGATTCCCATTCCCGATCTGCTGCTGCGCCTGCGGCAGGAGGGCAGCCAGCCCACGGCGGCGGGCCGCGCCCTGTTGCGCGGGGCCGGAGGCGCGCGCTCCGGCACGGAGGCGATGGTGTGGCGGGGCTGGCGCGTGTTGCATGACCGCCCCGCCGCCTACCGCATGTTCACGCGCCTGGCCGGCCTGCTGGGGGCGCACCTGCCCACCGGCGCGCTGACCCTGGCCGGCCCGCTCAGGACCTGGAGCCGCGTGCGCACGCCGCCGCTGCCCGCGCGTCAAACGCTGCACGACTTGCTGAAGGACCGGCCTTCGGAGTGACCCATGCCCACCGCCCGTGACGCCATCCTCGACCGGCTGCGGCTTGGCGCCCGCACCCCCCTGGCCCATCCCAGCGCCGTGACCGGGCGCGAGGCCGAGTGGCTTGCGCGGCAGGCCCCGCTGGGCGACCTGGCCGAACGCTTCACGCGGGAACAGTTGGCCGTGGGCAGTCAAGTGCGGAGCTTCCCCACCTGGGAGGCGCTGCCGGCCCAAGTGCCCGCGTGGCTGCGGGCGCTGGACGTGCAGTCCATCGTCACGGGCCGCGTACCGCGCCTGGCGCCCCTGCGGCAGGGTCTGGCGAGCGCGGGTTTCACGCTGCGCACCTACGACCGCCCGCTGGAGCAGCAGAAGGCCGACCTCTTCGGCACGGATTGCGGGATCACCACGTCCGTGGGGGGCGTCGCCGAGACCGGCTCCATCGTGCTCATCCCGGCGCCGGAGGAGCCGCGGCTGCTCTCCCTCTCCGTGCCCGTGCACCTGGCGATCGTGGAGCGCCGGCACCTGCACGGCACCCTGCTGGACTTCATCGCCAGCGGCGTGTACCAGCGGGAGGTGCCCACCAACCTCGTGCTCGTGAGCGGCGCCTCGCGCACGGCCGATATCGAATTGACCCTGGCCATGGGCGTGCACGGCCCCAAGCTGCTGCTGGTGGCGTTGATCGGATAACGGGCTGGAGAAAAAACAAACCACCAAGGCGCTTTGAGGAACAACCCGGCGCCATTCTGTCATTCCGAGCCCTTCGCTGCGCTCAAGGGTAAACTCCGCGAGGAATCTGCTGTCCGCGTGGGCAACGCTTTCCGCACCAGCGCGGGCATTGCAATCTTCTTCCGTTCTAAGCAAAAAGTAGTTGAGAAATCGTGCTTGGTGCCTTGGTGTCTTGGTGGTTCAGCAGTTGCTTTCTGGCCCCGGCCGAAATGAAAGTCTTCTACCATCCCGCCGAGCGGGCCTACCGCCCAGGCCACAGCTTCTTCGGGGGCGGCTTCACGCCCTATCCGGAGCTTCCGGGGCGCACGGAGCAACTGCTGCAGGCCTTGCGCCGACTGCGCGGCACGGAACTGGTGACGCCGCCCGCGCTGGCCCCGGCCAGATTGCAGGCGGTGCACGGCGCCGGTTACGTGCAGGCGCTGGAGGACCTGAGCGGACGGCTCAAGCCCGATGAGCAGTTCATCCCGCAAAACCTGCAACGTATCCCCCTGCTGTTGCGCTCCCGCTACGCGCGCATCCGCATGGGCTACTACGCCATCGACACGAGCACGCCCCTGCTGCCCACGACGCTCGCCGCGGCGTTGGGCGCGGCCGCCACGGCGGAAGCGGCGGCGCAATCCGTGCTGGCGGGGGAGCGGCTCGTTTACGCGCTGGCCCGGCCGCCGGGTCACCACGCGGGCAAGGAATTCTACGCGGGCTACTGCATCTTCAACAACGCCGCCCTGGCCGCCCAGCGCCTGCTGGCGCTGGGCAAGGTCGCCATCCTGGACGTGGACTTTCATCACGGCAATGGGACGCAAGACATCTTCTACGACCGGGACGACGTGCTGTATGTCTCCCTGCATTGCCGCCCGGAGGAGGCCTACCCGTATGTCGCCGGAGCGGCGGACGAGACCGGTAGCGGCCGCGGCCTGGGCTGCAACCTGAACCTGCCCCTGCCCGGCGGCACGGCGTGGCGCGCCTACCGCGCGGCGCTGGAGACTGCGCTGGAGCGCGTCCAGCGCTTCGCACCGGCGACGGCGGTGGTCAGCCTGGGGTTCGACACCCTGGCGCAGGATCCCATCGGCGCCTTCAAGCTGAACGTGGAGGACTTCGAGCCCATGGCCCAATGCATCGCGGGCCTGGGCGTGCCTCTGCTGGTGATGCAGGAGGGGGGCTACCACGTGCCTTCCCTCGCGGCGGCGGCCCTGCGCTTCTTCGCCGGACTCGGGATCGCGGAGGCGCCATGAAATCCCAGGGCTGGGCGCAAGCGGGCGCGCTGGTCTGGAAGGATCTGCTGATCGATCTGCGCCGCAAGGAGAACCTGCTGGCGATGTTCTTCTTTTCCCTGCTCACGCTGCTGATCTTCAGCTTCGCGCTCGATGCCGCCGGCGACCCCCGGTACCGGGTCACGCCACGGGTGTTGGCCGTGTTGAGCGCCCAAGGCGTCAGCCCGGCCGCCCGCCTGGCCAGCGAATCCCTGCAAGGGCGCACGTATCAGACCCAGGGCGAACTCCTGGCCGCGCTGGGTCAGGCCGCGCCCACGCCGCTCTCCATGCAGGACAAGCTGGCGGTGCTGGCCCAATCCAAGCACGGGCCGCTGGAGGACGGCATGCCGGGCCTGCTCTGGGTGACTTTCGTGTTGGCCGGCGTGTTGGGCCTGGGCAAGGCCTTTGGCCAGGAGAAGGAGAACGGCTGCATGGACGGCCTGCTGCTCACCCCCGTGCCGCGCGGCCTGCTCTATATCGGCAAGATGGCCAGCACGACGCTGTTCCTGGCGCTGATGGTGGCGCTGCTGCTGCCCCTGTGCGGGTTGCTGTTCCAGGTGAACCTGGCCGAGGTGTGGCTCCCCATCGCCGGGGTGCTGGTCGCGGGCGCCCTCGGCTTCAGCGCCCTGGGCACGCTGCTGGGGGGCATCACGGCCAGCCTGCGCGGCAAGGAAATCCTGCTGCCGCTGCTGCTCTTCCCGCTGCTGGTGCCGTTGTTGCTGGTGGTCGTGCACCTCACCTCGTCCATCCTGCTGGGCGAGGCGCTCTCCGATCAATTGGGCTGGCTGGAAATGCTGGGCGCCTTCGACGTGATCTTCCTCATCGTGTCCTACCTGGTGTTCGAGTACGTGATGGAGAGTTGACTGGAGATCCAGATACCTGAATGACACAACGCACGAGACGTTCCGGGATGCGCCGGGAAGACTTGCAATGGACCGATGCGTGTCACAGAATCATGAACAGAGTTCGGTCTGCTCCGTGGCACCCGGTTGTCCTTTTTCGCCGGGTTCGACCTGCCATCAGACAAGGCATTAAGCGGAAGCAATGAGTATGAGGCGCTCACGAGTCGGTGGCGGGGGTGACGGTCATTCGCAGGTCGAAAATTATCGCCGCCTAAACCTAAGCTCGATCCTGCCCAAAGCGAGCGCATCGACGAGGTGGTGAAAAGGCATCGAGAGCGCGAAAGTTCGCAGGAATACGTAGAGCACGTCGTCCCGCTCGAATCCGATTTGAGGAGTGTTGTCCCAGAGGGTCAACCGGCGTTGCTCGAGCCGGACCCGCCAGGGGAAATTCTTGACCTGGGTTTCTTGTGGCGAGCCGCCGAGGAAGAGGACTTCCAGGACGGATTCGATAGCCAGTTTGGAGACGCACTGTCAGAAATCGTGCGCGCGCACGGAAGCCGGGCCCTGCAGGCAATTGAGCGGCAAATCCAGAGTGGCGTTCGGGATGCGTACATCTCTGCTGAGGCACTCAAGTGTATTGGCCGAATCGACCACGATGAATCTCGAATTGAGCGTCGACTCCTGCTCGAAAAGTTCTTGAATCATCCAATGGAAGTCATTCGAGAGGGAGCGGCTTCCGGTCTGGAAGAATTGGACGATCGGGCTGCCATTCCCGCCCTGAGCGCTCGTCTGGCCGTGGAAGCAAAGCCGCGCCTCCGTAAAGACCTGGATGCTGTAATCCGGTTCCTCCAGCGCTAACTGGCTATGTCCCAATTGGTCAGGGTGCTGAACAACCTGAATCATTTGCAGCGCACTGACGCCGACTCGTGGCTTCCCCAAGGGAAACCAAGGCGGACGCCGCCGGTGAGTTCCGCACCGAAAACGGACGAGTCTCGATGTACCGTCTCGGGAACGGAGGTCCGGATCTACTCCGCATTCTTGCCGCGTGCGCCCTCGGGCGCGACAATCTCGAGCGAATCGATTACATCGTTATCGAGAGGGCACTGCTTGCGGATTTGGGCGCGGAGTTTGATGCGTCGGCCGAAGGAAAAACACCGGACGCGACCGTCAATAAGGTTCACGAGGACGTGGTGGTCATCACTGCCGTCAAGCTGATAGACCTCGTGCATGGGACTTGGGAATCCGAGAAGTTGGATCGCTGCGAAAAGAAGGACCTTGTGGATGGAGGGGTCAGCGGATTCCAAAACGGATTCTGGACGCCGGATCGAGTCAAGAGTCCGAAGATGAAGGATTCGCTCCGCAGGATCCTTCCTGACTTGAAGCTCTGACAAAGGGGTATCTTCATTCGCAGCGCCTCTCCATGGCCTGTTCTGCTCGTGAGCATTGGGCCTGCAATCTGCGCGGTCAGTAGATTCCCCTGTTCAGCTGCACCATGTCGCGGCGACTGTGTAAGTCAAACTTGACAAATGAGTTCTTCCGTGCAATTGTGATGGAGGGAAGTGTGGCCAAGCACTTAGAGCCGTTCCAATCAAAGGATTCTCCTGCTCGGCGTCCGTAAGTTTTTCTAAAGCGACAACGCTGACCAGTACGTGGGCGAACTGAATCTTGTCAGGGACGATTGCGAGCCGGAATACTGGTTGAATATGTCTGATTTAAAACATGAAAATGGAAAAATAGCGAGCGAAAAAAAGCTGTGGACGTGTTGTGAAAAGATGTTCCCAACTGCGCCAAACGAACAAACGCAGGAGCGAGACGCGTGAGCGGAACCAACGGTGCGGCGGGTCCCCTGGCGGGCCTGCGGGTGCTGGACTTGACCGAGTACATGGCGGGGCCCTATTGCACGGCGATCCTGGCGGACATGGGGGCGGAGGTGATCAAGCTGGAGC
>JBGPEV010000185.1:0-6241 GCA_041482995.1 bacterium
CATACATTGGGTGCGCGCCTTTGGCGAGGAACTGCCGCTGCGCGACCGCAGCGTGGACGCCCTGCTCTGCAAAGGCGCCCTGGACCATTTCATCGACCCGCGCCAGACGCTGGCGGAGGTGGCCCGCGTGCTCCAGCCCGGCGGCCGGGCGGTCGTGGCGCTCGCCAACTACGATTCCCTCGCCTGCCGCCTGGGGCGCGCCGGGGACCGGGTGTGGCGCCGGTTCAACCCGCGCGCCCCGCTTCCCGCGCATCCGTTCCATGAGCCCCCGCCCGATCACCTGACGCGCTTCGGTTACGCCACGATCCTCGCGTTGGCCGGCGGCGGGCTGCGCCTGCGCCGGGTGGAGGGGCTGTCCCTGCTCTGGGGTTTCGGGCCGTGGTCCCGGCTGGTGGCGGCATTGCCGCGGCCCCTCGCACCGGCGCTGATGGCGCTGGCGGCGCTCGTCGGACGGGCGTTCCCACGCTGGGCGGATGTGATCGTGATCCAGATGGTAAGCGAGTAGCGCCGACGGGCGGGGACGCCCGTCCCACCAACGGCACCGCCGGCGGGCACCCGTTCGAAAGGCTCGGGGCGGGCTCCGGCCCGTCCCAACAGCTACCCTAACAGCGCCTAACAGAACTGTTGAAACAAACGACACAACGAACACGACGAGGTTTCGATCGATGCGGTTCGGCGTGAATCGGGGCTTCAAGCCTGCTTTTCGTTGTGTGCGTTGTGCTCGTCGTGGTTCAAGGCAGGTGGCAGTTTTGTTGGAAGGGCTAAGCGGCGAAGGACTTGCGCGCCCGGTCGTGCGGGGCGGAAAAGTCGATCGCCGGACCTTGGGGCACGATGCCGGTGGGATTGATGAAGGGGTGGCTGCCGAAGTAATGGCGCTTGATGTGCTCCAAATTCACGGTCTCCGCCACGCCGGGCAGTTGGTAGAGTTCCTTCGTGTAATTCCACAGGTTCGGGTAGTCCACGATGCGCCGCACGTTGCACTTGAAGTGCGTGACGTAGACCGGATCGAAGCGCGCCAGCGTGGGGAACAAACACCAGTCGGCCTCGGTCAGCCGCTCCCCGCAGAGATACCGCTGGCGGCCCAGGATCGCCTCGCAGCGCTCCAGCGCCGCGAACAGGATCCCGACCGCCTCGTCGTAGGCCGCCTGGGACTTGGCAAACCCGCAGCGATAGACGCCGTTGTTGATCTGTTCCTGATTGATCGTGATCGTCTCGTCCACCTGCGCTCTTAGTTCCGGCGGCAGAAAGGTGCGCTGGTTCGCCGCGAACGCATTGAACTCCGTATCGAACATGCGAACGATCTCGCGCGATTCATTGTTGACGATGGTGCCCGTGCGCTTGTCCCACAGCACCGGAACGCTGACCCGGCCCGTGTAGGCGGGGTCGGCCTTCAGGTAGACCTCCCGCAGAAAGCGTGCGCCGTTGACGGAATCCGGAACGGCGCCGGGCACGTTGTCGAAGCTCCATCCGTCGTCCCCCAATACGTAGCTCACCACGGAGAGCGAGATCGCCGGCTCAAGTCCCTTGAGCTGGCGCAGGATCAAGGTGCGGTGGGCCCACGGGCAGGCGAGGGACACGTAGAGGTGATAGCGGCCTGCCTCGGCTGGGTAGCCGGACTTCCCGTCCGCCGTCACCCAGTTGCGGAAGGACGTGTCGCGCCGCACGAACCGGCCCGCGGAATCCGTGCGGGCGGGATCGTCGATGTGCCACTTGCCCTCGATCAGGATGCCCATGCGTGTTGCTCCGTTGTCGGCACCGCGGCGGCCCGGCGGTCAACGGCCGGCCGAGGCGCAAGTGCTCTGTTGAAAGGAGTCAGCCATCGGCCCAGGGTATACCCGGAGCCGGGTGCGTCAACTGCACTCCACCCTCACCCCAGGGCACCCGCTTACTTGGAAAGGCCGCCAACACTTGCCGGTAGGAAGGGCTGGAGCTTGCCCTGAGCCTGCCGAATGGGTGCCCGTCCGCGCGTGGAGTTGCCGGCGCCTCCCACAAGCGTCCGGCGTTGGCCGGGCCCGGAGGCCCGCCCGCTACCCGCTTCTTCTGAAGTCTGCTCGAGAATGCGGCCGCCCTGACCCTCACCCCCAGCATCTCTCCCTCCCCGCCGGGCTGCGGGCGCTTCCCGCAAGCGTCCGGCGCCTGCCCTTGAGCGCAGCGAAGGGTGGTGAAGAAAGCGGCTCGCGGTTTTTCCCAGCGTCAGTGCGCGTGCCACCCGTCGTCCACGAACAGCGAGGCGCCATTGACCCGGGCCGCGGCGTCGGACGCGAGCCAGGCCACCGCGGCGGCGATGTCTTCGGAGCGGATCGGCCGGCCGGTCAGGTGGCGCGCGGAGAAGCGCTCGAGCGCCTCGTGCTCCGCCAGCCCCGCGGCCCGGCCCACGCCGCGCACGAGGTCCGTGGGGGTGGTGCCGGGGCAGACGGCGTTGACGGTGATGTTCTGGTTGGCGACCTCCATCGCCAGCGCCCGGGTCAGTCCCACCAGGGCGTGCTTGGCCGCCGTGTAGGCGACGCCCGTGCCCAGGCCGCGGTGGCCCGCCACGGAGGCGACGTTGACGATGCGGCCCCAGCCGCGCCCATTCATGCCCGGCAACACGCGGCGGCAGCAGAGGAAGGCGCCCTTGGCGATCACGTCCATCTGCACGTCCCATTCCTCCTCGCTCACCTCGGGCAGCGCGCGCAGGGCCATCACGCCCGCGTTGTTGACCAGGATGTCCACCGGCCCCGACCCGCGTTCGATGGCGGAGACGGCCCGATCCACGGCGGCGGGGTCCCGCACGTCGCACACCAACGCCTCGGCGTGGCCGTGGAGACGGCGCAACTCCGCCGCCGCGTCATCGAGGTCGCGCGGAGACGAGAGGCGGTAGGGAATGGCGGGCAGATCCGTGGCGATATCGGCCAGATAGACCCGCGCCCCGCCCTGGGCCAGGGCGCGGGCAATGGCCAATCCGTGGCCGCGGGCCGCGCCGGTCACGAGGGCCACCTTGGGTGGGGCCGCCTGGGGTGCCGCCGCTTCCGGTTGGGGCATGGCGCTTCGGAGTCAATGCGGGCGACCGCCGGAACCCACTCCGGCCAGCGCCTTAAGGCGCGCTGACAGCGCGGGCGCCACCTCTCCCTGCAAGCAGGGAGAGGATTCTGGCGATGGAGGCAGTTCCTTTCCCTGCTTGCGGGGAAAGGTGGCACGCCGCAGGCGTGACGGAAAGGGTTCTCAAAAACGCGCCGAGCAAACTTCTAAACCACCAAGGTCGCGATGCACACAACGTGGCTTCCGCCGCCTGTTGTGCCGCTCACGAACATTCTGCTGTTCTTCGTGTCCTTCGTGCAACCCTTGTGTCCTTCGTGTTGAGGCAGTTTGCAGCTTTGCCGCCGGGGAAAGGGTGGGCTGGCCGGATACCTCATCCTTGAGGTGCGCTATCATCCGCATTGATATGATCCGGTCAGGCCCACCCCCTTACTTCCCGCGGCGCGGACGCCGCGGCGGCTTCCGCGGAGACATCCCACGGGGCCGCTGCGCGCTGGTGCGCCCGTTGCGGGGCCACCAGACGATATTCGTGATCCAGCACATTGCGGGCCGCGCCGCGCACCAGCCGCCATTGGCCCAGCACGCCCAATTCCTGCAAGCGGGCCAAGTCGCGCTTCAGTTGCTCCGCCGCCCGGTAGCGCTCCGATTCCCGCAGCCACAGCCCGGCCTCGGCGAAGAGCCGGTCAGCGCCGCGCTGCAAGACCCCGCCGGTCTGCGGCCACGCGCGCTCCCAGGCGCCCGGGAGCCAGGCGGCCAGCCCGATCACCAGCGGATGCTCGCGCGGCGGGCAGGCCAGCACGGCCGGAGACAGATCGCGATAGGCGTCGGCCAGCGTCCCGCCTTCCGCGGGCCAGAACAACGGGTCGACCGCGACGTGCAGCCGCAGGCCGAGCGGATCGTCGAGCGTGAGCGCGGTGGCGGCCGGATCGCCGGCGCAGACCGCTTCGCGGCCCAGCACGGTCATGAAGCGGGAGGTGCGCACCGCCGCCCGCTCGCCCTGGAGTTCCACGCGTTGCAACTCGATTTCGCAGAGCAGCGCCAGCACGCGCAGGAACTTGCGCCCGCGCTCGCGCACGATACGGGCCGGGCCGGCGGAGTCTCCGCCCGGGTCGGCCGCTTCGGCCACGTCCAGCCGGGCGATCTGGCCGGGTTGCAGGCGGGCCAGCCGGCCCAGCAGCAGCGCCAACTGGCGCACGCCTTCCGCGCCGAGCTGGCGGTGAACGGTGCGCTGCACTTCGGGTAGCAGCGCCGCGGGTTCCACGGGAAACAGGGACATCTGGCCGGCGCCGGCGTCGCCGCCGGGGGGGCGCTCCAAACGGCAATGGAGCGTGAACACGGCCGCATCCTTGCGCCCGTCCAGATGCCCTGCTTCCCGCAGGCGGGTGGGGCGGCGGTCGCCGGCCCCGGATTCGGTGGAGCGGATCAACTCGTGGGTGAGGTCCGCGGCCAGGTATTCCCACCGGCAGAGCGGGTTGGAAGGCCGCCAATCCAGCGCCGCCACGCTCCCCTGTCCGGCCGGCGCGCCGCCCATGGGCTCCCACTCGTGCTGTGGAAAACGGCCCCGGCGGAAGCGGAGCGCCCAGTTTTCGGGCGGCAACTCGGGGTCGGCCCCGAAGTTGAACAGCGCGGTGAGCACCAGCAGCGCTCCCAGGGGGCTGCGCGGGTCGGACAGTGCCCGTTTGTACGCCTCCAGGTTGGCGCGCGGCGAGTCGGCGGGGCAGTGGCAGAGCCGGGGCAGCGCCTCCAGCAGGCGGGAGCGGATCGCCCCCCAGCGCTCCTCGGGCGTGCGGTGGAACAGCAGGTGCTCCAGCAGCGCCAGCTTCACCTCGCGCTGCTCCGGCTCACGCAGGAGGAACTCGTGCAGATCGCGGGTGCGCAGCAACTGGGCCAGCTTGCCCGCGCCGGCTTGCGGGGCGGCCGCGGGGTCGCCGGCCGTGCGCTCGATCCAGGCATCGATGGCGCGACCCGCCGTTTCCGCCGTGCCGCCCGTCTGGTCGTAGAGGCGGAACAGCTCCGACAGGGCGGATTCCAGCGACAGCGAATAGCTGTGGCGCTGAAGCGACCGGCCACTTTTGCGAATGCCCTGAAACCAATGCATGGCGGGAGGCAACACCTGTCCAAGCCGCGTACGGATACGCGGAATTCGTCTGAAAAGGCCAAAAAATGCCGGCCTGCCGGCAGGAAATACGGTCACCCAACCGGTACTGCCGGGCGCCCGATCCGCTTCGGATCGCCCTCACCGGATGAGGCCGGTTTTGCTCTGCTAACCGCTCTGCTTCCACACAAAACGGGTCTGGAGTTGCTTCGGCTTCCCCTTGCTTCCAGCCCCTTTCCGCTGCAACCCCTCGCGCATCGGCTCCCCTTCAGCATCGATCCGCTCCGCGTCCAGGGCTGGCGTCCCGGGTAATCAACCACACGCCAAACCGATTTCCAATGAAAAAAATTGAGCGATTCCCTCCCTGTCCCTTGGCGCCTGTTCCCAAAGCGCAATTCGATTTACTAACTTTATTCCTCATTTTTAATTTGCAAAGTTTTATACCTCCTTGGGCCGGCGGCGCGCGGCGGGCCGGCAACCCGTTGAGGAGTAACTCGAATTTCCGCTCTGGTGGCCCGTCCGCGCAGGGGCCGGTGTGCAACAGAATGGGCGCGGTACCGCGCCATCGCCCGCAAAGGCACGGGTCGCTTCACTTCGGCGGAGTGCAGCGGTTGCAAACTATTTTTGTGGCGCGACAGATTGCGCACCGGCGGCCGGGCGGTGGGAGCGCAGGGCGCGGCGCAGGAGCTGCGCGCCCATGAAGGTGAAGAACAACGCAAAGACGATGCGCAACGCATTGGGCGGCAGCCAGATGGCCAAGCCCGTGCCCACGACGATGCCCACCACGGCGGTGGGGATCAAATAGCCCACCTCCTTCCAGAGGATGCGGCCGGAGCGCCATTGGGCCAGCACGGCGGACAGGGCGTTGGCCACGTTCACGGCCAGCGCCACCGGCAGGCCGCCCAGGATCGGGGTGTGGAAGATCACGGAGAAGGCCAGCACCACCAGTCCGCCGCCCCCGATGCCCAGCATGCCCGAGAAAAACCCGGCGATCCCGCCCAGCACCGGATAGCTCCAGAGCGGCGGCGTGGTGACCCCCGGGACCAGCGGCCCCATCCACCGCAGCGCGATCGCCAGCAACTGCAGCGCGCTCAGCAGCGTGACGCCGGAGAAGATGAACAAGAGCAAGCG
>JBGPEV010000186.1:0-6241 GCA_041482995.1 bacterium
ATCTCTCCTTCGGGTCCATCGTGGCGGAGGTGGCCGAGGTTTCCGCCCAGGGCAACGCGGTGCGGGTGCACCACGTCACCGCCGCCGTGGATTGCGGGCGCGTAATCAACCCCGACACGGTGGTGGCCCAGATGGAAAGCGCCATTGTGTACGGCCTCACCGCCGCCTATTTCGGGGAGATCACCATCGCCGGCGGCCGCGTGGAGCAGTCCAACTTTCCGGACTACCCCATGCTGCAGATGCGGCACATGCCCGCTGTGGACGTGCACATCGTGGAAAGCGGCGCCGCGCTGGGCGGTATCGGCGAGCCCGCCACGCCGCCCATCGCCCCGGCGGTCGCCAATGCCCTGTTCGCGCTCACCGGCAAGCGCCTGCGCAGCCTGCCGCTCATCAAGCAGGGCTTCACGATCGCGTGAGCGCCGCGCTCGGGTTGCAGCGGGGCGGCGAGCCGCTGAGGGCGGTCCGCAATTTCCCCCGTTCTGGTTTCGGAACAGTTGATTGGCTGCGAAGCTGGATTCGTCCGTTGGGCGCGTCGCCATGCGCCCAACACCCTGCTCGATTTGCCCTGGTTCCGCCTCATCTGGGTGGATGCGTAGGGGCGCGCTGCCCACCCGCACCACTCCGATCGCCCCCCAAGATCGACTTTGACATCGCCCGGTGAACCGGTATGATCCGCCTGGGGAAGGAAAACGTGTCGCAGTCCATTGCATCCTGTTGAGCGGTTGTCGGCTCGGCGGCCCCGGGGCATTGCGGCCCCGCCGCCCGGCCCAGACGTGCTCGTGCGGGCCGCCACCGGCGTCCCTTCATCCTCCCACGCGGAAGGTGAAGACGGCGGAGGCCGTTAGTTGTTCGTCCGCGGGCGGCGCAATGGACGCTGACTGCACCCCATTCAGAGCCACGTTCAGAGCAAGGGGGAAACATGAATCGCGATAGGCGCCGGATCCGAATGGCCCGGCTCGCGGCGGTGACGCTGCTGCTGGGCGGCCTGCTGTCAGGAACGGCCGCATGGGCTCAGGGCAAAGTCGTGCGGGTGGGCGGCGCCATTTCGCAGACGGGCCGCTTCGCCGAGCCGGCCGGCCGCCAATACAACTCCGTCAAGCTGTGGGTGGAACAGGTGAACCAGCGCGGGGGCCTGCTCGGGCACAAGGTCGAACTGATCATGCTCGACGACAAGTCCGATCCACAGACCGCCATCAAGCTCTATGAAAAGCTGATCACCGAGGACAAGGTCGAACTAATGGTGGGTCCGTACTCCAGCGCCATCTGCGACGCGGTGGCCAACGTGACCGAGCGCTACCACGTGCCGATCGTCGCCTATGGCGCCGCCTCCCTCGATATCTGGCAACGGGGACGCAAATACGTGTTCGGCGTCAATGACATCGCGGAGAACTACCAGAAGGGGGCCGCGCACATCGCCAAGGAGCTCGGCATCAAGCGCATCGCCATCATCGGCGAGGACAGCCTCTTCCCGCGCATGTCGCGCAAGGGCCTGGAGGAATGGGCGAAGAAACTGGGCCTGGAGGTCGTGCTGGCGGAGAACTACCCCGTGCAGAAGCAGGGGGACTACACGGCCCTGCTGCAGAAGATCAAGGCCCTGCGCGTCGAGGCGATCTTCTCGAACAGCTACTTCGCCGACGCCGCGGCACAGCTGCGGCAATTGCGGGAAATGAACTATGACGTGAAGCTGTTTGCCAGCACCGTGGGCCCTGGCCTGCCGGAGTTTGCCAGGGACCTCGGACCCACCGCGGAGTACGTGCTGGGCTTTGCCCAGTGGGAGCCCAAACCCCAATTGGGCTGGCCCGGCATGAAGGAATTCATCGCCGCCTATCAGAAGGCCTACAGCAGCGATCCCAACTATCACTCGGCATCGGCCTACGCCGCCATGCAGATCTTCGAGGTTGCCGTCAAGGAGGCCGGGAGCTTCGACCGCGAGAAGATCCGCGACGCGCTCGCGAATTCCAAGGCCAATACGATCATGGGTGAATTCCGGCCCGATGCCACGGGCCTGGACAGCCACGAGGGTCTGACGTTCCAGATTCTCAACGGGCAGCGCATGATCGTCTGGCCGCCCCACTTGGCGGAGACCAAGTACAAGCTGCCCATGCCCTCTTGGAGCAAGCGCTAGCGGGCTTGCACAAGGGTAGACGTGGCGCGAGCAGCCGCGCCGGGGGCGGCCCACCCGCCCCCGGCCCGCGCGCAGCAGCCGGCGGGTGCCTGCGCCGGATTTGACGTTAGGGAGGGGACTTCGCATGGACAGGGCCGAGAAGCGCAGCATCTACCGTTTGGCCGTGTTTCTGGTGTTGGTCTTCGCCGCCCCATTCGTGATCGGTCTGCTGTCCGGGGTGGTTTTTTTTGACCGGCAGTGGCTGGCCGACCTGACCAACGTGATGATCAATGGCCTGACCCAGGGCGGTGTCTACGCCATGTACGGCGTGGGGCTGACGCTGATTTTCGGCGTGATGCGCATCATCAACGTGGCGCACGGCGAGATCGTCATGCTGGGGGCCTATCTCACCTGGTCCGTCTTCAACGCGCCGGATTTCTTCGGACTGGGCTTCCACTTCGATCCGCTGATCAGCCTGGCCGTCACGTTGCCCGTGGCCTTCCTGATCGGCATGACGATCCAGAAGGTGCTCTTGAACGCCGTGGTGGGCGCTCCGGAACTGACGCCGCTGCTGATCACATTCGGCGTCGGCATCGCCATGATCAACGTGGTCACGTGGATCTTCACGACGGACTTCCACACGGTGCCCTATTACCCGGATTCCCTGCGGATCACCGACACGATTTACGTGGGTAAGAACCGGCTGATCAGCTTCGTCACCGCGCTGGCGATTTCGCTGAGCGTGTTCGCGTTCCTCAAGTTCAACCGCCTGGGCAAGGCGATCCGCGCCACCGCGCAAAATGCCCAGGTGGCCATGGTCTGTGGCATCAACGTGCGCCGCATCTACGTCATCACCTTCGGGCTGGCCGCGGCGCTGGCGGCGGCCGGCGGCGCGCTGGTTTCTATCCAGTTCGGGTTCAATCCCGAGACGGGCGTGCAGTACACGGTGACGGCGTTCGCCATCATCCTGCTGGGCGGGCGGGGCAACTATGTGGGGGCCATGATCGGCGCCGTGATGCTGGCGCTGCTGGAAAACCTCGTCTCCTTCCTTGTGCCCAATGGCGCGGCGGTCGTGGAAATCGCCGCCTACGGGATGATGATCGCCGTGCTCTTGATCCGCCCGCACGGGCTGATGGGCATGAAGGAAGTCTCGTGACCGGCGGAACCGGGGACCGGCAGTGACGCAACGCGAACACCTGCGCAACTTTGCCTTCATGGGAATCCTGCTGGCGGTCCTGCTGGCGCTCCCGCAAAACATCGGCGTCTACTACCGTTCCTTCCTCATGTTCACCATGATGTGGGCCGTCCTGGCCCTGAGCTGGAACATCATCAGCGGGTACACGGGATATACGTCCTTCGGCCACGTGGTGTTCTATGGGGTGGGTTCCTACGCGTCCGCAATCCTGGTGACCGACTTCGGCTGGAGCTGGCTGGCGACGCTGGGGGTTTCCGCGCTGGTGGGCCTTCTGCTGGCCATGCTGGTCGGCTACCCCGTCCTGCGTCTGAAGGGTCCCTATTTCGCCATCGCCATGCTGGGAGCCGCGGAGGGCACGCGCGTGATCGTGAACGTGTGGGATGGCCTGACCCATGGCGGGCTCGGCATCAATCTTCCCAACAAGGAGAACTCGCTCGAAACCTACTACGCCATGCTGGCACTGATGATGCTGACCTTGGGAGTCTCCTATTGGGTGGCCCACAGCCGCTTTGGCATCCGGCTCAACGCCATCCGCGAGGATGAGGTGGCCGCCGATGCCCTGGGCATCAACCCCCTGGCCTACAAGATGGCCGCCCTGGGACTCTCCGCCGTGTTCCCCGCCATGGCGGGAGCCATCCAGGCCAACAAGACGCTCTACGTCAATCCGAGTTCCGAGTTCTTCCTGCAGATCACGATCACGATGATGCTGATGGCCATGTTCGGCGGAAAGGGCACCGTGGTCGGGCCGATCCTGGGCGCCATCGTGCTTTACCTGGTGCAGGAAATCGTCTGGGTGCGCTTCCCGTTCTTCCACCTGATCATGTTCGGAATCTTCCTGATCCTGGTGGCCCGTTTCATGCCGCGCGGCGTGGTGGGATTGCTGATCGACAAGGGCTGGATTCGCAAGGGCATGGTTCACTAGCAGCGGCGAAACAACCGCCAACGGCCTCAACACAAAGGACACGAAGCACACCAAGGACTGCAACGGCAACAAAGGGTTTCACGCAAAGTCGCAAAGGCGCAAAGAAAACAGCCACTGCAACTGCTTTTGTAACCACCGATGAACGCCGATGCACACGGATAACGGCAGTTCCGCTTCGAGTGTTCTTTGTGTTCGTCGTGGTTCAGCAGGGCAGTTGCCGTTGCACTAGGGAGGAAGGATCATTGTGAGCGTCGAAGCCCAGCCCGTTGCCCTCGACATCCGCGATCTGCACAAGGACTTCGGCGGGATCAAAGCCGTTGACGGATGCAATCTGGCCTTTCCCCTCGGGAAGATTTCGGGGTTGATCGGCCCCAATGGCTCGGGCAAAACCACGACCTTCAACATGCTCACCGGGGTGATCCCGTCGGACCAAGGCGTGATCTTGTACAAGGGAGAAAACATCGCCGGGCTGAAACCCCACCAGATCTTTGCCAAGGGCATCGCGCGCACCTTTCAGATCACCCGCATTTACCGCGAGATGACGGTCTTCGAGAACATGCTCTCGGTCTCCTCCCTGGCCAGCCCGCTCAGTCACGCGCGACAACGGGCCGCGGACCTGTTGGAATTCGTCAAGCTGGCCCGCCTGCGTGACGAGTACGGCGGCAATCTTTCCTACGGGCAGCAGAAGCTGCTGGAGTTCGCCCGGGCGCTGATGGCCGATCCAGAGTTGATCTTGCTCGATGAACCCGCCGCGGGGGTCAATCGCACGCTGCTGGCGGAGCTGCTGGACCACATCCACCTGCTCCAGCAGCAGGGCAAGACGGTGATCATCATCGAGCACGACATGAACGTGATTATGAACCACTGCGACAAGATCTTCGTGATGGATTACGGCGTCAAGATCGCGGAAGGCGGGGCCGCGGAGATCCAGGGCAACGAGCTGGTCATCGAAGCGTACTTTGGACACCGGTAACATGGCGCTGTTGGAACTCAAGAACATCGACGCCGGCTACGGCCGCAGCCAGATTCTCCACCAGGTCTCCCTGCACGTGGACGAACAGGAGGTGGTTTGCGTGATTGGCCCCAACGGCGCCGGCAAATCCACCGCCTTCAAGGTGATCATGGGGTTCATCGACTACCTGGGCGGGGAGATTTGGTTCAAGGACCGGAACATCGTCGGCAGCGAGCCGGATCAGATTCTGGGCCTGGGCCTGGGCTACGTCCCCCAGGGGCGGGTGGTGTTCAACGAGATGACCGTGCGCGAGAATCTGGAGATGGGCGGCTACCTGGAGCGGGACAAGCGCAAGCTCCGCGACGCCATGGACTACGTGTTCACGCTCTTTCCCCGCCTGGCCGAGCGGCAGCGGCAACAGGGCGGGACGATGAGCGGCGGCGAGCAGCAGATGCTGGCGATGGGACGGGCGCTGATGACCCGGCCCAGGATGCTGATGCTCGACGAGCCCTCCCTGGGCCTGAGCCCGCGCTTCGTGGACGAAGTGTTCGAGAAGATCGTCGCGCTGGCCAAGGAGCACGTGACGATCCTGCTGGTGGAGCAGAACGCCGCGCGCGCCCTGGAAATCTCCCACCGCGGCTATGTGCTGGAACTGGGCCGCAACCGCTATGAAGGCACGGGCCGCGAACTGCTCGGCAACCCCGACGTGCGGCGCATGTACCTGGGGGGATGAGCGGGGGCGAAACGCACCCGGCCCGGGAACCTACTTTCCGTACAGGAAGTTCGGCACGACGAGGGCAATCCAGGGCACGTAGGTGACGAGCACGAGGAAGGTGACCAGGATCAGGATCCAGGGCGCCGAAGCCCTGAGCACTTCCCACAGGCTCATGCCGGTGATCCCGGACGTGACGAACAGGTTGAGTCCCACGGGCGGGGTGATCATCCCGATCTCCATGTTGACGACCATCACGATGCCCAGGTGAATGGGATCGATGCCTAGTTTCTCGGCGATGGGCAGGAAGATCGGCGCGAGAATCAGGATGATGGCCGAGGGCTCCATGAAATCCC
>JBGPEV010000187.1:0-6222 GCA_041482995.1 bacterium
ATGGTCTCCACGATGCGCATGTCGTTCTCGCGCAGGGAGGCGCCGGTCTCGGTGACGTCCACGATGGCATCGGCCAGGTCCGGCGGCTTCACCTCCGTGGCGCCCCAGGAGAACTCCACCTGGGCGGTGACGCCGTGGCGCTCCAGGTACCGCTTGGTCAGGTTGACGGCCTCGGTCGCGATGCGCTTGCCCTGCAAGTCCTTGGCGGACTGGATGGGCGAATTCTTCGGCACCGCCAGCACCCAACGCACTTTGCCCGATCCCCCCTTGGAGTAGACGAGGTCCGCAACCTCCACGACTTTGGAATCGTTCTCGATCACCCAGTCATAGCCGGTCAGGCCGGCGTCCAAGACGCCCTGCTCCACGTAGCGGGCCATCTCCTGGGCGCGGATCAGCATGCATTGCAGGTCGGGATCGTCGATGGAGGGGTAATAGGAACGCCCGGAAACCGAGATCTTCCAGCCGGCCCGGCGGAACAGCTCGATGGTGGCTTCCTGCAGGCTGCCTTTTGGAATGCCCAGTTTCAGCATCATGAACCGTACACCTTTTCAGGGTCGAAGAGTTTCGGAACGCCGTTCAGGACGAGATCGCCGTCCTGGTTGACGGAGCGGAAGAAGTCGCTGCGGTAGCCCAAGTGACAGGTCGCCCCGCCCACCTGATGCACGCGGTACAACGCGGTATCGTCGTCACAGTCCACGCGGATTTCCACGACTTCCTGCACGTGCCCGGAGGACTCGCCCTTCATCCAGATCCGGTTGCGGGAGCGGGAAAAGAAGTGCACCTTGCCGGTGCTGCGGGTCAGGTCGTAGGCTTCGCGATTCTGGTAGCCCAGCATCAGCACTTCGCCGCTCGTCGCGTCCTGAACGATGGCCGGGATCAGCCCACCCTGTTTCTTGAAATCCAACATGACGCCCTTTCGCGCCCCGCTGCGCCGCCCGGGCCGCTGGAGAAGAGGATTAAACCTATACGGATAGCGTATTCGGGGCACCTGGGCAATGTTCCTTTGCAGGCCGGCCATCGGCCGCGCCCCGAAGGGCGGCGGGCAGATGCCCCTATGGCAGGAACCCCGCCCCCTGCAGACCGTCGAGCACGAATTGCACGGCGAGGGCCGCCAGGACGATGCCCAACACCCGGCCGACGACGTTGGTGCCCGTGACGCCGAGTAGCCGCATCAGGCGGGTGGCCAGCAGCAGGGTCAGCAGAGTGATCGCCAGGGCGAGGGCCACCGTCACCAAGCGTCCAGCGGCCAGCCAGGGGCTGTGCCAGACGTGGCCCATCAGCAGCACGGTGGACGTGATCGCGCCCGGCCCCGCGATGAGGGGGATGGCGAGCGGGAACACGGAAATATCCTCCCGCTCTCCCGCCTCGGCCTGCTCCAAGGGCGTGGTGCGATGGCCGGCGGGACGGGCGAGGATCATTTCGATGGCCAGGAAGAACAGCAGAATCCCGCCCGCGATGCGGAACGCCGCCAGCCCGATGCCCAGGGCCAACAGAAACCCGTTCCCCATGAAGGCAAAGGCATAAAGAATGGCCCCGGCGAGCAAGACGCCGCGCACGGCCGTGCGCCGCCTTTCCTGGAAGGTCATCTCCCGGGTGAGGACCACGAAGGTTGCGGCCACCCCCACGGGATCGATCACCACCAGCAGGGTGATCAAAGAGTTGAAGAGGAGGTCGAGCATGGAGCGGGCGCCCGGGGGAGGGAGGGTAGGGTCTGCGCCGCCATCATGGCACAGTGATACGGCCCCCCGGTAGGGGAAGCCCCACAGGGCTCAGGGCAACCGCATTCTCGATAAGACTCCAGCAGAAATGGGTGGCGGCGGGCCGGAGCCTGCCGAACGGGTGCCCGCCTGGACGCGCGCGGACGGGCACCCGTTCGGCAGGCTCAGGGCAAGCTCCGGCCCATCCCACCCGGCAAGTGTGGGCGGTATTCTCGAGAATGCGGTTGCCCTGCTGATGGCCCACGCCTTCTGGGCGACCGTATTGGGCCTGAACCGGACGTCGGAGAATCCGCTCTCAGCATCAATCCAGCCAGCGTCCGCCCCGGGGCGATGTCCCCGATTTCCTTGCATTTTCAACGTTTTTACGCTTGACTACCGGCGGAACAAGACAGGGCGTGCCTTGGCCATGTGACCTGTAAAGCAGCCGCCGGCGCCCATCCTTCCAGCACCCATGAGGAGCATTCCAACTATGAAGCGACTGTTTATTTTGCTGGCCGCCGCGATGTGGATCGGGGCCGGCAGCGCCGGTGCGGTCACGTTCAAGTGGGCGGCCGATGGCGACGCCGTATCCATGGACCCGTACTACTTCAATGAATCCTTCACGACGGGTTTCTTGGCCAACGTGTACGAAGGGTTGGTCATGCGCGGCAAGGACCTCTCGATCGGGCCCGGCCTGGCCGAATCCTGGCGCAACCTGGACCCGAACACCTGGGAATTCAAGCTGCGCCGCGGCGTCAAGTTCCACGACGGTTCGGATTTCACCGCCGAGGACGTGGTCTTCTCCTGGCACCGCGTGACGTCGCCGGATTCGAACTTCAGGGTCTATTTCCTCAGCGTGGACAAGGTGGAAGCGAAGGACGCACACACCGTCATCATCCATACCAAGTCTCCCAACCCCATCCTGCTGTCCGACATTTCCTATTGGTGGATTCTCAACAAGGCCTGGTGCGAGAAGAACAAGGCGGTGGAGGTGGCCAATATCAGCAAAGGCCAGGAAAACTACGCCACCCGCAACGCCAACGGCACGGGGGCCTTCATCCTGACGTCGCGCCAAGCCGCCGTGAAGACGACACTGAAGCGCAACCCCGACTGGTGGGGCTGGAAGGCCAAGGTGGGAGACTCCAATATAGATGACGTGGTCTTTACCCCCATCACCCAGGACGCGACCCGCGTAGCGGCCTTGCTCTCGGGCGACATCGACATGGTCTATACCCTGCCCGTGCAGGATCTCGACCGGGTGAAGCAGGCCGGGTTCAAAGTGTACCAGGAGGCCGAGTTGCGCACGATCTTCCTGGGCATGGATCAGGCCCGGCCGGAACTGCTGGAATCGAACATCAAGGGCAAGAATCCCTTCAAGGATATCCGCGTGCGCAAGGCCCTGTACCAGGCCATCGACGAGAACGCGATCGTCTCCCGCGTGATGCGGGGTGCGGCGACGCCGGCGCGGGGCATGGTGGTGGATTTCGTGAACGGCTACGATTCGAACTTTCAGCGCTACCCCTACGACCCGGATGCCGCCAAGAAGCTGCTGGCCGAGGCGGGCTACCCGGACGGCTTCACGGTGGGATTCGATTGCCCCAACGACCGCTACGTCAACGATGCGCAGGTCTGTCAGGCGGTGACGGCCATGTGGGCCAGGATCGGCATCACCGCCAAGCTCAATGCGCAAACCAAGTCGCTTTACTTTACCAAGGCGCTGAAGCGCGATACCTCGATCTTCCTGCTGGGGTGGTCGCCCGCCACGGTGGATGGGCTCAATGTGTTGGACAACCTGATCTACACGCCGGATGAGAAGTCTGGAAAGGGCCAATTTAACCTGGGCGCCTACAGCAATCACAAGATCGATGCGCTGACGGAACAAGCCAGGAACGAGTTTGATCCGAAGAAGCGCACCAAGCTGCTTCAGGAAGCCCTCGATATGTCCGTTGCCGACGTGGGTCACATTCCCCTGCACTACCAGCAGGTGCTCTGGGCCTCCAAGGCCGGCATCAACCTGGTGCAGCGCGCCGACAACAACTTCGGCTGGATCTGGGTGACCGTGAAGTAGGCGGCAGTCCGGCGGGGGCCTCCCGGCCCCTGCCACCTTTCTGCGTCATGCCATGACCTCGTACATCTTCGAGCGCGTCCTGCAGTCCCTGCTGGTGCTGGTCGTCATCACGCTCGTAGGCTTCGTCCTGTTCCGCTTTGTGGGCGACCCCGTGCTGAACATGGTCGGGCAGGACACCAAGGTGGAGGACATCGACAAGCTGCGGGAAGACCTGGGGCTGAACCGTCCGGTCGTCGTTCAGTTTGCCGACTACCTGGGGCGGGTGCTGCAGGGCCAGTTCGGGCTCTCCTACCGCCACGGCCGACCGGTGCAGGACCTGTTCATCGAGCGCTTCCCGGCGACGCTGGAGCTGGCGCTGATGAGCACCCTGTTCTCTCTCGCGGTCGCGATCCCGTGCGGGGTATTCACGGGCATCTTTCCCAACCACTGGGTTTCCCAGTTCATCCTGGGCGTTTCCCTGGCCGGCGTGAGTCTGCCCACGTTCCTGATCGGGATCCTGCTGATCCTGGTGTTTTCCGTGTACCTGCCGTGGCTGCCCTCCTTCGGCCGGGGCGCGGTGGTGAACCTCGGCCTGTGGACGACCGGGCTGATGACCGTGGACGGCTGGAAGCACATCATCTTGCCGTCCATCACCCTCGGGCTTTTTCAACTGACGCTGATCCTGCGGCTGGTACGGTCGGAGATGCTGGAAGTGCTGCGTACGGACTACATCAAGTTTGCGCGGGCGCGCGGGCTCCGTCAGACCGCCGTCTACTTTGGGCACGCCCTGCGCAACACCCTGATTCCGGTGGTTACCATCACGGGGCTGCAACTGGGCTCGATCCTCGCGTTCGCCATCATCACCGAGACCGTCTTCCAATGGCCGGGCATGGGCCTGCTGTTCCTGCAGGCCATCAACTTCGCCGATCTGCCCATCATGTCAGGCTACTTGATCGTCGTCGGCGTGATCTTCGTGGCGATCAATCTCACGGTCGACCTGCTCTATTTGGCGATCGATCCCCGCCTGCGGGAGACGGCGGCGCGCATTCACTGAGCCGGTGCCATGCTGAAGCGCATCCGCGAATCGGACATGTGGTTCTCCTTCCGCCGCTCGCCCACCCGGGTGCTGATGTCGGCGATCCTGCTCGCCATCACGCTGATGGCCTTGTTCGCCAACTGGGTGGCGCCCACCAATCCCTATCAATTGGGCTCGCTCAACCTGTTGGACGCCCAATTGCCGCCCCGCTGGTCGGCTCAGGGCGACCCCCGGTTCGTCTTCGGAACGGATCTGCAGGGGCGGGACATCTATTCGACGATCCTCTTCGGCACGCGCGTGTCCCTGGAAGTCGGCGTGGCCTCCGTCTTTTTGGCCCTGGTCATCGGCGTATCGGTCGGGCTGATCGCGGGCTACTTCGGAGGGTGGATCGACGTGGTCACCATGCGCATCGCCGAAGTGCAACTGGCCTTTCCCGCGATCCTGCTGGCGCTGCTGATCAACGGCGTGTTCCGGGCCGTGCTTTCGAAGGACCAAATCCTGAACTTCGCGATCCCCGTGCTGATCCTGTCGATCGGCCTGTCGGGCTGGGTGCAGTACGCCCGTACGGTGCGCGGGATGACCCTGGTGGAACGCAGGCGGGAATATGTCCAGGCGGCGCGGCTGATCGGCGTGCCCCATCGCTCGATCCTGGGCCGGCACATCCTGCCCAACGTGTTGGGACCCGTGTTCGTGATCGCGACGATTCACTTGGCGGTGGCGATCGTGACCGAGGCCACGCTGTCCTTTCTCGGCGTGGGCACGCCTATTACCGAACCCTCCCTGGGCGCGCTCATCCGCGAAGGGAACAACTACCTGTTCTCGGGCCAATGGTGGCAGGTGATCTTTCCCGGGGCGACGCTCGTGCTGCTGGTGCTGGCCGTGAACCTGGTGGGGGATTGGCTGCGCGACTACTTCAATCCCAAGCTACGCTAAACACAACGACATCGCTTCAGCCACAGATAGACACAGATGAACACAGACAAGAAACGCAAATGCGATAGCGCAATCCAATGACTCGGGCGGAGCATTGCGCGCCCGTGGTTGATCAACCTGTTTCAAAAACTTATTGGAAAGCAGTCCTACGCTTCTTGTGTGCAGTCAGTCTCGGGCACATGGGCGCTGCATCAGAATCCATCTGTGTCTATCTGTGTTCATCTGTGGCAAATCATTTTTGTCGCTAGGTATCAAGCTGCCACTCGGCCGGTGCCACCGGCCCGGGCGCTATTCCCTCCGCAACCCGCGCTGCTGATACAGTTGGTGCGTCCGGGAGTCGATGGCGGTGAGGTATCCGCCGTAGACGCAGCCGGTGTCGATACCGTAGAAGCGGTGCTGCTGAAAGATGTGCCGCGCGGGCAAGCCCATGGACATCGTGGGCGTATGGCCGAAGATCACTTCCTTGCCTTTCCATCCGGCGGCATTGCGGAAGAACTTGTCGCGAATCC
>JBGPEV010000188.1:0-6220 GCA_041482995.1 bacterium
CTGGAGGACACGGCGCTCTACCGCTACGTCCCGCTCACCTCCCTCAACGAGATGGGCGGCGACCCAGCCGGGTTCGCCACGCCGCTGGACGTGTTCCACCGCCGCATGGAGGAGCGCCACCGGCTCTGGCCCCATGGGCTGTCCACCACCTCGACCCACGACACCAAGCGCTCGGAGGACGTGCGGGCGCGGCTCAACGTGCTTTCCGAGATACCCGCTGCCTGGAACGATGCGCTCGTGCGCTGGTGGGCCTGGCATCAGCCCCTGCGGCGCCGCGTCGGCGGCCGGTTGGCGCCGGACGCCAACGAGGCCTGCCTGCTCTATCAGAGTCTGCTCGGGGCCTGGCCGATGGACTTCCGCGCGGCGGACGGGGAATTCACGGCGCGCGTGCGGCGGTTCATGCGCAAGGCGCTGCGCGAGGCCAAGCTCAATTCCAATTGGATCGCGCCCAACCTGGAGTACGAGTCCGCCGTGCTGGACTTCGCGGCGGCCCTGCTGGCGCCCGCCGAGGGCGGTCCGTTTCCCGCGGACTTCGCGCGGTTTCACGAGCGCATCGCGCTGGCGGGGGCGTGCAATGCGCTGGCCCAGGTGCTGCTCAAGCTGACCGTGCCCGGCGTGCCGGATATTTACCAGGGCTGCGAGTTGTGGGACTTGAGCCTGGTGGACCCGGACAACCGCCGCCCCGTGGACTTCGACCGGCGGCGTGCGGATCTGGACGCGCTGGACGAGGCGATCGCCCGGGGCGACTCGCACCTGGCGGAGCGTTTGCGGGACGCGTGGCGCGATGGCCGCATCAAGCTCTATCTGACGCGCCAGGCGTTGCATTTCCGGCGGGAGCGGCGCCAGTTGTATGAGTTGGGCGGCTACCGCCCGTTGCGGGTGGTGGGTGAACAGGCCGATCACGCCATCGCTTTCGCCCGCCAGATTGAGGGCCGCGCCGCGATTACCGTCGTGGGGCGGTGCTTCATTGCCTTGGGCGTTCCGGCCCGCCCTCCGGTGGGCCCCGTGGCGTGGGGCGATACCCGGCTGGTGCTGGAAGATCGACAGGCCGCCGAATTCCGCGAAGTCTTCACCGGCCAAGACGTGGCCGCGCGGCCGGCGGCGGAAGGGCAGGTCCTGCCGTTGGCGGACGTCTTTGCTCACTTGCCCGTCGCCCTGCTGGAGCGCGCGCGATGACCCAGCCCGATCTCACCCGCGTGCGCGCGGCCGGGGTGCTGCTCCATCCCACCTCCCTGCCCGGCCCGCACGGCTGTGGCGACCTGGGGCCGGCGGCCCGGCAGTTCGTGGACTTTCTCGTCCGCGCCCGCCAGCACTGGTGGCAGATGCTGCCCGTGCATCCACCGGGCAAGGGCGACTCGCCGTACAATGCCCTCTCCGCGTTCGCCGGCAGTCCGCTGCTGGTGAGCCTGGAGGACCTGCGCCGGGAAGGGTTGCTGACCCGCGCCGAGGCCGCGCCGGAGGCCGCGCTGCCGCCGGGGGCGGTCCACTACCCCGCCACGTGGCGGCATCGCAACGCGCGCTTGCGCCGGGCCTACGAGCGGGCGATCGGCCAGCCCCCCTGGCGGGAGGCCCTGGCGACGTTTCGTGCGCAGGAGGCGGCGTGGCTGGAAGACCATGCCCTGTACCGCGCCCTGCACCGGGCGCACCGGGGGCGGCCCTGGTACACCTGGGACGCGCCGCTGCGGCGCCATGACCGCGCCGCGCTGGCCCGGATCAAGCCCCGGGTGACGCGGCAGATGGCCTATTACGCGTTCGTGCAACTGATCTTTGCCCGGCAGTGGCAGGCGCTGCGGGAATACGCCGCCGAGCGCAAGGTGGCGCTGCTGGGAGACGTGCCGATCTTCGTCTCCCACGACAGTTCCGATTTGTGGGCGCACCAGGAGGAATTCATCCTGGACGCGCGGGGATTGCCCACGGTGGTGGCGGGGGTGCCGCCGGATGCCTTCAGCCGCACGGGCCAGCGCTGGGGCAATCCCCTCTACCGCTGGGAGCGCATGCGCCGCGGCGGCTACCGCTGGTGGCTGAACCGGCTCACCCTGGCCTGCGACCGCTTTGACGCGGTGCGGCTCGATCACTTCATCGGCTTTCAGCGCTATTGGGAAATCCAGGCCCGCTCCCGCACGGCCGTTCACGGGCGCTTTCGGCCGGGTCCGCGCGATGCGTTCTTTCATGCCGCGCGCACGGCGCTGCGCGGGCTCCCCTTCGTCGCGGAGGACCTGGGCATCGTGACGGCCGAAGTGACGGCCCTGCGCGAACGGTTCGGTCTGCCCGGCCTGCGGGTGCTGCAATTCGGCTTCGATGGCGACCCGGAACGGAATCCCCACCTGCCCCACACCTACCCCCGCCACTGCGTGGTCTACACGGGCACCCACGACAACGAGACGGCGGTGGGCTGGTTCAAGGGGCTCGCGGCCCCCACGCGGCGCCGTGTGCTGGACTATGCGGGTGGCACCCCCGGCGAGATTCACGATTCGCTGATCCGGCTCGCGCTGACTTCGGTGGCGGACTTGGCGATGGTGCCCATGCAGGACTGGCTGGGGTTGGGCAACGGGGCGCGCATGAACGTGCCAGGCACGCCGCGGGGCAACTGGACCTGGCGCCTGCCGCCGGGACAGACCCGCCCTGGCTTGGCCGACGCCATCGGGCTGCTCACCGAGACCAGCGGCCGTACCGCCCCCCATTGGCCGGCCGGGCCAGTCTCGTAGGCACGGCGGCTGGGGTTTCAATCACAGCCGATTTGTAGTATGGACGAGGCAACCAACACCTCAATTCTGGGCACTCGGTACCGGGACCGCGGCAAACGGCGGTTCAGCGGCCGGGTTTTTTCCGATGCTTTCACCTGCCGGTGCTGCCCGTGGCCAGGAGAAATGGACGCAAACCGGTCGCCGAGGCTTCGTTTCCCGATGAGGGCCTGATGAGCCTTCCACCGATCCTGATCGAGAACGTCTCCCCGTCCGTGGATGGCGGCCGCTATCCGGCCAAGCGGGTGGTCGGCGACGTCTGCGTCGTGGAAGCGGATATCTTCCGCGACGGTGCTGAGGTGTTGCGGGCGCAAATCCACTGGTGGAAGGAGGGCGAGACGGCCTTTAACGTTGCGCCCATGGAACCGCTGGTCAATGACCGCTGGCAGGGGCGGTTTGTCCTCGCCGATCTTGCCGACTACCGGTTCACGTTGGAGGCCTGGACGGATCCGTTCGCTTCCTGGCGTTCCGCCCTGCGCCGCTGGGTGGCAGGCAATCAGGATGTCACCAGCGAGATCCAGGAGGGAATCCGGCTGATCGCCGCGTGTGCGGATCGGGCGGAGGGGGAAGACTGCCAAACCCTGGAAGAAGCGCTGGCCCTGCTGCGGGATTGCGGCAGCGACGGCGACGCGGCCCTGGCGGTGGTCTCGGACGCGGCGCTCTCCACGCTGATGGACCGCCTGGGCGCCCGCATCCAGCCGGTGGTGTACGATCCGCCCTTGGCCATCCAGGTGAACCGGACCCGCGCCCGTTTCGGGGCGTGGTACGAGATGTTTCCGCGCTCCCAGGGCACGGTTCCCGGCACGGGCGCGACCTTTCGCGAGGCGGAAGCGCGCTTGCCCGCCATCCGCGATCTGGGCTTTGACGTGATCTACCTGCCGCCGATCCACCCGATCGGGGCGACCCACCGCAAGGGCCGCAACAGCGCGCTCGAAGCGGGCCCCGGCGATCCCGGCAGCCCGTGGGCCATCGGCGGCGCGGCCGGCGGCTACCTGGATGTGGAGCCGGCGCTGGGCACGCTGGAGGACTTCGATCACTTCGTGATGGTGGCCGACCGCCTGGGGATGGAAATCGCGTTGGACTTCGCCATCCAAGTTTCGCCGGATCATCCGTGGGTGCGGGCGCACCCGGAGTGGTTCTACCTCCGGCCGGACGGAACGATCAAATACGCGGAGAATCCGCCCAAGCGCTACCAGGACATCTATCCCCTCAATTTCCAGTCCGGGCACGCCAAGCAGATTTGGCTGGCCATGCTGGAAATCGTCGAGTTCTGGATCGATCATGGGGTAAAGATTTTCCGCATCGACAATCCCCACACCAAGCCCTTCTCCTTCTGGCATTGGCTGCTGCAGCAGGTGCGGCGGCGCGATCCCGATGTGCTGTTCCTCGCGGAGGCGTTCACCCGTCCCAAGATCATGAAGGCCCTGGCCAAGCTGGGGTTCCACCAGTCCTATTCGTACTTCACCTGGCGCAATACCAAGCAGGAATTGACGGAGTACCTGACGGAGTTGAGCCAGACGGAAGTGCGGGAATTTTACCAGCCCAATTTCTTCACCAACACACCGGACATCCTGCACGAGTTCCTGCGGCGGGGCGGGCGCCCCGCCTTCCAGATCCGTCTGATCCTGGCCGCCACGCTGTCGCCGTCCTACGGCATCTACAGCGGCTTTGAGCTGTGCGAGAATGACGCCGTGCCGGACACGGAGGAGTATCTCAACTCGGAAAAGTTCGAGATCAAAGTGCGGGACTGGAACCGGCCGGGCAACCTCAACGAGTTGATCGCCCGCGTCAACCGCATCCGGAACGAGAACGCGGCGCTGCACGACCTCACCAACGTGCGCTTCCTCGGCGCCGAGAACGCCAACATCCTGTTCTGCATGAAGGCCACCGCGGACAAGTCCAACGTGCTGCTGATCGCCGTGAACCTGGACCCGTTCCACACCCAGGACGCCGTCGTGTGGGTGCCGCTGGCGGACATCGGCGTGCGGGCGGGGGAATCCTACGATGTGGAGGATCTGCTCACGGGGGCGCGCTACCGCTGGGGAGAGCGGAACTTCGTGCGCCTCTCCCCGGACGGCCCGCCGGCCCATATCTTGCGCGTCGAAAGGATTCCCCATCCATGACGGAGCCCTTGCTGCTGGCGGATGATCCGCTTTGGTACAAGGATGCGATCGTCTACGAGCTGCGCATCCGCTCGTTTTTCGACAGCAACGGCGACGGCATCGGGGACCTCCCTGGCGTGACGGCCAAGCTGGACTATCTGCACGATCTGGGCGTGACGGCCGTGTGGGTGCTGCCCTTCTATCCTTCGCCCCTCAAGGACGACGGATACGACATCTCGGACTACTACGGCATTCACCCCGACAACGGCACGCTGCAGGACTTCAAGACCTTCCTGCGGGAGGCTCACCGGCAGGGTATCCGCGTGATCACCGAACTGGTCGTGAACCACACGTCCGACCAGCATCCCTGGTTTCAGCGCGCGCGGCGCGCCAAGCCGGGCAGCGCCGCCCGCGACTTCTACGTGTGGAGCGATTCGCCCGAGAAGTACAAGGAAGCCCGCATCATCTTCCAGGATTTCGAGACCTCCAACTGGACTTGGGATTCGGTCGCCGGGGCGTACTACTGGCACCGCTTCTATTCGCACCAGCCGGACCTGAATTTCGACAATCCGCAGGTGCAACGGGCGATCCTGCAGGCCCTGGACTTCTGGCTGAAGCTGGGGGTGGACGGCCTGCGGCTGGACGCGGTGCCCTACATCTTCGAGCGCGAAGGCACCAATTGCGAGAATCTGCCGGAAACCCACGAATTCCTGCGCGCGCTGCGCCGGCACGTGGACGCGCGCTTCAAGGGCCGCATGCTGCTCGCGGAAGCCAACCAATGGCCGGAAGATGCGGTGGCGTACTTCGGCCGAGGCGACGAATGCCACATGGCGTTCCACTTTCCCATCATGCCGCGCCTCTACATGGCGATGCACATGGAGGACCGGTTCCCGATTATCGAAATCCTGCAGGACACGCCGGCCATCCCGGAGGGCTGCCAGTGGGCGCTGTTCTTGCGCAACCACGATGAGCTGACGCTGGAGATGGTGACGGACGAGGAGCGCGACTATATGCGGCGCATGTACGCGCCCGATCCGCGCGCCCGCATCAACCTGGGCATCCGCCGCCGCCTGGCGCCGCTGGTGAGCAACAACCGCCGCCGCATCGAACTGCTGAACGGGCTGCTGCTCTCCCTGCCCGGCACGCCCGTGCTGTACTACGGAGACGAGATCGGCATGGGAGACAACATCCACCTGGGCGACCGCAACGGCGTGCGCACGCCCATGCAATGGAGTTCGGACCGCAATGCGGGGTTCTCCAGGGCCAATCCCCAGCGGCTGTTCCTGCCCGTCATCACCGATCCCGAGTACCACTACGAGACGGTGAACGTGGAGGCCCAGCACGCCAACCCGCAGTCCCTGTTCTGGTGGATGAAGC
>JBGPEV010000189.1:0-6166 GCA_041482995.1 bacterium
CGGCGCGCACGATGTGGGCCATCGGGTGCGCCACCACCTCGTCGCCCGGTTGCGTGTGGGCACGCAGGGCCAGTTGATTCGCCTGGGTGCCGCTGCAGACGTAGAGCGCCGCCTCCTTGCCCAGCAGGGCCGCGACTTCCTCCTGCAGGGCGTTCACCGTGGGGTCCTCGCCGAACACGTCGTCGCCCACTTCCGCCTCCGCCATCGCCTTGCGCATGGCGGGGCCGGGTTTGGTCACGGTGTCGCTGCGCAGATCGATCGGTGCCGCCATGGAGTCTCGCCGAATGGTGGAGAAATGAGGGGGTGCTCGCGCGCCGCCCATTGCCCGGGCCGCCGCGTTCCAGTGGACAAGCTACCTTGTTTTGCCGCGCCTGACCACGGGCAGCAATTGGACGGCTCCGCTGGACGGCTCCGCCGCGGGCTGCCGCTCGCCCCCCTTGAGTTTTACGCGCCGTTCGGGGGATAAGGAACCACGCCCGCCGGGGAGCGGCCGATCACAAGAAGATGGAGAGATTGACATGACACCAACTGCCGCGCCTGCCGTCGCCCCTGCCGGCTCCGGCGCACGGTCCGCCGCCCGCCCGATGCGGCTCGCGGCCCTGTTCGCCGCCGCGCTGCTGGGCGGGCTGATCCTCTTCGGCGTGGGCTTCGCCCAGCCCCAGGTGGCCCACAACGCCGCACACGACGCCCGGCACGCCCAGGGCTTCCCCTGTCACTAACCGCTGCGACGGCCCAGCACCGGCCTCACTTCAGGTTCAACGTCACGCGGCGGAACTGGTTGTGGCAAAGGACGCAATTGGTGACCATGCTGCCGAAGTGTTGCGCCGCCACCACGCGCAAATAGTCCACCTTCAACTCGCCGCCCGCGGCGGACTGATTGTCCCGCCGCATCAGTTCCTGCGTCACGGTGATCAGGCTGGCGGCGGAAGCCCGCAGATTGGTCGCGTAATTGACGAACAGCACCTTGTCGTCTCCGGGCTGCAGGGCCGCGGGAGGTGCCTTCATCAGGTTTTCCGCGTGCCGGCGAATCACCTCCACGTCCGCCGGCAACGTGGTGTAATTGGACGCGATCAGATCGGTCAGGATTTTGTGGACGTTCTGGAAATTGTCTCCCATCAGCTTCTTGAGCGACTGCGGATCGTTCGGGGCCGCCAGGACGCCCGTTCCGACGAGCAGCGCGGCGACCCCGGCAATGACCGTTCGATAGATTCGACTCATGGCTCCAGTCCTCAGGAAAAGTGCCCAGCTTACGGGGCGGTCGAAGGGAATGGGGGCATAGCCCCACAAGCGCGAATTCCTGACAATAACCCCCACATCCAGGCTACCAGGGGGCTACGGCCAGGATATGACCGAAATCATGGCCGGGGACTGCGCCGGGCCGTCCGGGCCGCATCCATCGTGAACGTTCGGCGCGGCGGCGGCAACCTTCCCGCGCGGATTGCCCAACCATGATATCTTTTCGCCGTCTGGCCGGCACGGCCCTGGTCGCGGGCGTGATCGCCGGGCTGGCCCTCTCCGCCGCGCGGCAGGCGTGGGTGATCCCGCTTATCCTCCAGGCGGAAGAGATCGAGTTCCTGCCGTCGCTCCCTGCCGCTCGGGACGGCCAAACCACGCCGCCCGACGACCGTGAAGCGCGCGCGGCCGCGGCGGCGCTCCCGCGCGAGTGGCAGCCCGCCGCAGGCTTCCCGCGCCATGCCTGGACCTGGACGGCCAACGCTCTCACCGGCTTCGGCTTTGCCCTGCTGTTGGTGGCGGGCTACGGGCTGAGCGGCCGTCCGGTCCATGCCACGCGGGGACTGCTCTGGGGGCTGGCCGGCTTCGCCGCCGCATCCCTGGCACCCGCGCTGGGCTTGCCCCCGGCCCTGCCGGGCGCCCCGGAGGCGGACCTGGCCGCGCGGCAAGTATGGTGGCTGGCCGCCGTGGCGGCCGCTACCGGCGGACTGGCCCTGCTGGCGTTCGCGCGGCGCCCGTGGCTGCGGCTGCTGGGACTGCCCCTGCTGGCGCTGCCGCACCTCATCCGCGCCCCCCGCACCGCGGAGCCGCTGCCCGCCGCCCTGGCCGATCTGGCCCCGCGCTTCATCGCCGCCACGCTGCTCACCAACCTGGGCTTCTGGCTGCTGCTGGGCCTGTTGAGCGGATGGATGTGGGGACGGACCGCGCAACGGGCAGACCCAGGCCTTTAACAAAACTGCCACCTGCCTTGAAACACGAGGAGCACAACGCACACAACGAAAAGCCGGCTTGAAGCCCCGTTTCGCGCCGAACCGCATCTGTCGAAATCCCGTCGTGTTCGTTGTGTCGTTGTGGTTCGGCAGTTCTGTTAGGCGCTCGTGCGCCTACTCCCGCTTGGGCGCCAGCTTGGCGACCTGACCGGTCTCCTCCGCCAGGTCCGGCTCGCCCACCAGGGACAGCAGGGCGGCACGGGCGCGGTCGCGCAACGAGACGGCGGCGGCGAAACTGCCGCGGTGGGCGGCGGACTCCGGCAGCAACGGGGGACAGACCGCCACCGACAGCAGGGCGCGGCGCGGCAGCCACTGGCCGTCGCGCAACATGGAGCGCGTGCCGCGGACGGCCACGGGCACGACGGGCAAGCCCGCCTCCGCGGCGGCCACGAACCCGCCCAAATAGAACGGCAGCAGTCCGGGCATGCGGCTGAACGTGCCCTCGGGGAAGTACACCAGCGAGCCGCCCCGTGCGGCCGCCTCGGCCACGGCGTGTGCATCCTCCGCGCCGCGCTGGGCGTCGAAGCGTTCCACGTAGAGCGTCCCCAGGCGATCGAGGAACACGCGCAGCGGCGCGCTCCGCACCAATTCCCGCTTGGCGACGAAGCTCCACGGGCCCGGGAAGGCGGCGGCGATCACGAGGCCGTCCAGATAGCTCGAGTGGTTCACCACCAGCACGCAAGGCCGCCCGCGCGGCAGGTGCTCCAGGCCCCGTACGGCCAGGGGCGTGCCCAACGCGCGGAACAGCAGCCGCGCCGCGCCGCGCAGCACCGTCCAGGCGATGGCGGGCCGGGGGGAGAGCGCCACCCCCAGCCACGCCAGGGGCGCGATCGCCGCCAGCAGCGCCGCGCCCCACGCGCCGAACCCGGCGTCGGCCAGGCGGCGGCGCCACCGGCGCAGGACGGGCCGCACGCCGGCCACGCGCAGGCGCAGCACCTGCAGCCACACGGCGCGGCGCTTCACCTTGCCCAGGCCCTGCTCGTACAGCGCGCGGCTGGCGGCGCGGCGGATTTTGCCGCTCGAGGTCTTGGGCACCGTGTGGGGTTGCGCCAGCACCACCTCGTCCAGCGGCTGGCCCAGCAGGTCCACGGCGGCCGCGTCGATGGCGTGGCGCAGGGCGTCCAGCTTCGCGGGGTCTTGGAACCGCGTTTCGGCCAGGGCCACCACGCGCTCGGTGCCGGAGGCGGGGTCCGTGCTGCCGAACACGGCCACGCTGCCCTGGCGGATGCCCGCGATGGCGCCGATCGCCTCCTCCAACTCGTGGGGATAGATGTTGCGCCCCGCGCGGATGATGATGTCCTTGCGCCGCCCGGTGAGGAACACCTCGCCCTGGGCCAGGTAGCCCATGTCGCCCGAATCGAGCCAGCCGTCCCGCAGCAACGCCCGCGTGGCCTCCGGGTTGCGGTAGTAGCCGCGCGTGGCGCTGGGGCCGCGGAACTGGATGCGCCCCTCCTCCCGCTCGCCCACCTCCACGCCGGACTCGTTGGCCACCCGCAGCTCGTGACCGGGCAGCGCCACCCCGCAGGCGGGCAGGCGCAGGGCGTGGGCATCGTCCTCCGCGGCGGGCCGTGCGCGGCCCTCGCGCATCAGGGCGTCGCGGGAAACCCTGTCAATCCACGGCCCGCGGCCCAGCGGCGGGAAGGCCAGCCCCACGCCGTTCTCCGCCAGGCCATAGACGGGCAGCAGCGCCTGGCGCCGGAACCCGTGCGCGGCGAAGCGCTCCGTGAAGCGCTGCAGCGTCTCCGGCAGCACCGGCTCGGCGCCGTTGAACGCCACGCGCCAGGAAGACAGGTCCAGCCCCTCCAGCGCCTTGTCCCGCACCATGCGCACGCACAACTCGTAGGCGAAGTTGGGCCCGCCGCTCAGGGTGCCCCGGTGCTGGTGAATGGCCCGCAGCCAGCGCTCCGGACGCGCCAGGAAGCGCAGGGGGGACATGAGCACCAGGGGCGCCGCGTAGTACAGGCTGCCCAGCCACGCGCCGATCAGGCCCATGTCGTGGTAGAGCGGCAGCCAGCTCACGAACACGTCCTCGGGCGTGGCCCGCAGCGCGCGGCCCATGGCGCGAATGTTGGCGAGCAGGTTGGCGTGGGTGAGCACCACGCCCTTGGGCTGGCCCGTGCTCCCGCTCGTGTACTGCAGATAGGCGATGTCATCCCCGCGCACGGCCGGGCGGCCGGGGGCGCTGGGCTGGGCGCGCAGCTCGGCCACGGTGGGCATGGCGCGCAGGGTCTCTACGTGCAGGCGCAGCAGCTTGGCCACACCCTGGGCCTCGGGCGGGGCGACCAGCAGCACCACGCCCGCGTTGGCCAGGATGCCCGCGTGGCGGCGCAGATGATCCTCGATCTGGCTGGGCCGCGCCGGGGGATAGATGGGCACGGGCACGGCACCCGCCAGCAGCGCGCCGAAGAAGCTGAACAGGTAGTCCAACCCGGTGGGCAGCATGATCGCCACGCGGTCCCCGGCGCTCACGCCGCGCTGCAGCAGCCCCGAGGCCACCTCCCGCCCGGCGTGCAGCAGTTCCCCATAGGACAGCGGGGTCGGGGTGTCGTCCTCGTAGAGCAGCACGTGGGTGCGGTGGGGCTGGGCGGAGGCATGCCACTCCAGCACGTCCAACAGCGTGGCGGCCTTGTGGGGGAGGTCCACCGCACCCCCCTCACCTCCCCCGACCCCTCCTCTCCCCCCGTCAACGGGGGGAGAGGAGGGGAGCACTACTGGACCGTGGGCTTGGGAAATCTGTTCGACCGCGCGCAGCAGGTCGGCGGGCGTTTCGGCTTGGGCGACCGCTTGCTCGGGCAGGGTGACGCCGAGTTGCTGCTCCACCCGGGCCACCAACTCCATGCGGCTCAGGCTGTCCAGGCCCAGTTCGCCGTCCAGGGCGCTGTCCAGGCGCACTTGCAGCCCTTGCGCCCGTTGGGGATGCAGCTCGGCCACCAGGGCGCGGATCACCTCCAGCAGGGCGGCGGTGTGCAGCCGGGTCGGGGGGGTGGGCGGCGGGGTCATGGGCGCAGCCTATCACGGGCGGCTCCTATCCTCTCCCGCCGGGGGTCAGCATGGTGTGAAATTGCCATCCCGTTCAGGGAAATAGGTCAATTGGGTTTGCTCGGTCCGAGAGGGTCTGGCCAATTTGAGAGTCGCCAAATACTACCATCCAACTTTTATCGTTACGCTCGATCAGAAACGAAATCAGAGGCTTAGGAGAGGTGATGCGCCGCCGCTTATGCCGGCGACGAAGGCACCCGGGGACCCCTTTGGCGGACGTAACCGATCGCGGCCCGGCGCGAAGCCGCGAAGCAACGCGCGCCCGAGTCTCCCACGGTTTCGTCTGGGACCTTCAGCGCTTCGGATCGGCGCCATGATCCCGCAGGAAGCGCGCCGCGGCTTCATGGGCATTCTCCGTGGCGCACATCAAGGGCGTTCGCCCGGCGGAATCTGCAAGGTTGGGTTGTGCGCCCCGATCGACGAGGTCTCGGACCAACAGGAGCCGTCCCGAGCAGGCTGCGATGAAAAGCGGCGTTTGCCCGCGGCTTCCCGTGTCATCGACGGGTCCCTTCCCAAGCAGAAGGCGGGTGGCCGAATCGTGCTCGAAGCGCATGGCGAATTCCCACGCCTTTTCGCCACGGTCAGTCTGGGCCTGGGGATCGGCGCCAGCCGCCAACAGTTGCCCGATGACCTCCGTGTGGCCCGCCGCGGCCGCCGCCATGAGCGGCGTTTGGAGCCGGCGATTGCGGATGTTGGCGTCTGCTCCGTGCTGCAGCAAGAGCGCGACCAGCTTTGGATTGCCCCTCGCGGCGGCCCAGGTCGATGCCGTTTGACGCGTCGACTCTTCGCGCTCATTGATGTCGGCGCCGTGGAGCAACAAGTCGCGGGCCTTTTCCACATCATCGCCGTGCGCGGCCTGCATCAAGGGCGGATACGTGGTGCAGGCGGCCAGGGCGAGCCAAACC
>JBGPEV010000190.1:0-6153 GCA_041482995.1 bacterium
GAACTAATGACGGCTACATAAGGAATGTCCGTTCCTGTGTCCGCGAACCCGCACTGGGCTTGGTAATGTGGCACGGAGCCTGGGACATTGATTGTGCAGTTATCATTAGCCGGACGACATCCAGGCTTGGTTTGGCCGGCATCCTCGCCGCGTTCATTCAGGTTGTCATCCGCCGGGTGAAGTCTGAACCTAAACGCAGGCCGTGGGGAGGTAACGCCATCATCCGTATGAGCACTCATCTGATTGGCGTCATATTTGAGCGTGAACAATCAGGCTACTCTTGCTGCACAGGAGCCCTCGACTGGAGTTGGCCCCCTCGGGGCAAGGCTTTCATGGCTGCAGGTGAAAAATGGCTCTCGTGCGCGCTGAGGCGCTGACCAAGGTCTACAACACGGCGGGCGTGCCGGTTGCCGCGGTCAACGGCGTGACGTTCTCCATGAACGAAACCCCGTCCTCCAGCGTAATGCCTGATCGGTCCGCGTGAAGTCGGCGGGGCGACCCGCGCATTCCTGCCCGAAAGTGACCGCCGTCACAGACAATTCCCGCGCGGGGAACAAACTGGTGGCAGTTGGCAACGCGACAGCGCAGGAGATCTGCGTGGCGATCGTTTCATCCGCTGCAGGTGAGAAATGACTCTGGTGCGGGCTGAGGCATTGAACAAGGTCTACGACACCGCCGGGGTGCCGGTGCAGGCGGTGCGGGACGTGAGCTTTGCCATCGAGGCGGGCGCCTTCGTCGCCTTCGTGGGGCCTTCCGGCAGCGGCAAGACGACGCTCCTGAACATGATCGGCACCCTGGACCCGCCCAGCGGCGGCAAGCTGTGGGTCGTGGACACGGACGTGTCCACGCTCTCCCGGCGCCGGGCGGCCGAGTTCCGGGGCCAGCACCTGGGCTTCGTCTTCCAGGACTTCAACCTGATCCCCGTGCTGACGGCCGCGGAGAACATCGAGTACCCGCTGCTGATGGTGCAGAAGCGCCCGGTGCCGGAACGCCGCGAGCGCGTGCGGAAGCTCCTGGAGGCCGTGGGAATCGCCGACCTGGCGGACAAGCGCCCGGATCAGCTTTCGGGCGGCCAGAAGCAGCGCGTGGCGGTCGCCCGCGCCCTGGTGACCAATCCCCAACTGGTGCTGGCCGACGAACCGACCGCCAATCTGGATTCCGCGACGGCTCGCACCGTGATTGAGCTGATGCGGGCGATGAAGGACCAATTCGGCACCACCTTCATCTTTTCCACCCACGACCCGCGCGTGATGGATGCCGCGGAGGTCACGTTCCGGCTCACGGATGGCCGCTTGGACCAAGCCACCTCAACGGGGAGTGCGCACCATGGTTGATATCCTCCGCATCGCCTCCCGCAACCTGTGGCGATACCAGCGGCGTACCTTCTTGACGACGTTGCTGATCTCCCTGGGCATTGTCGCCGTGCTGTTGTTCGTCGGCATCGCGGGCTCGTTCAAGGCCTTGATCGTCGGGCAGATCACCGATTCGATGCTCGGCCATCTGGAGGTGCACCGCAAAGGATACGTGGCCAGCATCGACAACCTTCCGTTGAACCTGAACCTCGCGCCGCCGCAGGTGGAGCAGATCGAGCAGGCGCTGCGCGCCCAGCCCAGCGTGGAGGCGTGGTCGGCCCGCGTGAAGTTCGGCGCCATCTTCTCGAACTTCGCGGAGACGACCAACATCCGGCTGGTGGGAATGGACCCGGAGGCCGAGCAACGCACGGTGCCCCTGTTGCGCGGCCGCATCCTGGAAGGTCCCCAGGACGGGCCGCTGCTGGCCCCGGGCCAACTGCTGATCCCCGAACTGCTGGCGCGCGGCATGAAGATCAAGGTGGGCGATACGGTGGTGCTGGTCGCGACCAACCGCGACGGCTCGGTGAACGGACAGACCTTCGCGGTGGGAGGAGTCCTGGCGAGCGCGACCGGACCCGGCGGCCGCGATGGCTACGTGCATTTGCGGGACGCCCGCAGCCTCCTGCGCATGGCCGGGCCGGACGTGAGCGAAGTGGCGGTACGCCTGCGCTCGCCGGCCGATCTGCGCCGCGCCTACAGCGCGTTGAACGCGGAACTGGGCGCTGCGCTCAATCCCCAGGGCCAGCCGGCGTTCGAGGTGCACACCTGGGAAGCGCTCTCTCCGTTCGCCAATATCGCGCGCATGATCGACCTGATGACGCTGTTCATCCAGATCATGCTGATCTCCATCGTGCTGATCAGCATCATGAACGTGATGGTGATGGCGGTGTTCGAGCGGGTGCGGGAAATCGGCACGATCGCGGCCATCGGCACGCCGCCGCTGAGCATCCTGGAGCTGTTCCTGGCCGAGGGATTGCTGCTGGGGCTGCTGGGCACCGCGGCGGGCACGGCCGTCAGTCTGCTCAGCATCTGGGTGCTGAACCGGGTCCAGCTCACTTTCGCCTTCGGGATGCAGGAGCGGCTGGTGCTGGCGCCCACGGTTGGCGTGGAGGATGTCCTGTTCATCGCGGTGCTGGTCATCGCCGCCGCCGTGCTGGCCAGCCTGCAGCCGGCCTTGAAGGCTTCGCGCATGGACCCCATCCAGGCGCTGCACCACATCTGATTGTGACTGCCATGAATGCCATGTCCCGTTTCACCTGCCCGACGCGCGCTCCATCCCGCGGTATCGCCGCCAGATCTGCGCGCCGCCGTCTGTTGCCGCTGAATCTGCTCTGGGCGCTCATCGCGTTGGCGCTGCTGACCGGGCGCGGCTTCGGCGCCAGCCCGGCGGGGGACGCGCTGCTGCAGGAGGTGGACCGCGTTCTGCAGCCCGAGTCCTACGAGATGTACCGCAAGCTCATCAACATCGAGCCGGACGGCAGCCGCAAGGAATGGGTGCTCTATTCGCTGAAGAAGGGGAAGGACAAGGTCGTTGCGCTGTTCCTCACCCCCGCCAGCGACAAGGGACGCGTCACGCTGCGCTTGGGGGACAATCTGTGGCTCTATATCCCCAACGTGGGCAAACCGATCCGCATCACCAGCCTGCAATCGGTGATCGGCGGCGTGTTCAACAACGCGGACATCCTGCGGCTGGACTTCGCCGAGGAATACGATGCGGAGAAGTTGGAGGACGCGGGCAAGGAGTCGCTGCTGGACTTGAAGGCCAAGAGCAATTCCGTCGCCTATGACCGGCTCAAGATGTGGGTGGACAAGCAGCGCAAGGTGCCCACGCGCATCGAGGCCTACGCGGCGAGCGGCCTGCTGATCAAGACGCTTTACTACAAGGAACCGAAGGATCTGGGGGACGGCGTGGAGCGGCCCAGCGTGGTCGAGACCGACAGCCCGCTCTACAAGGACTACCGGTCGGTGATGATCTGGGCCAAAGTCAAGCCCCGGCCGCTGGCGGACGAGTTGTTCACCTTGGACGCCATGGGCCGGATCAATGAATTGCGGTAGGGCCATCGCGCCTCACTGCCCCGCGCCCCGAATCGCAGCGCTCCTCGCCTCGATCCTGTTGGCGTCGATGCTCCCATTCCGGATCCAGGCGGAAGAGGAATATCGGTTCGACCCGGAGGAAATGGCAAAGCCCGCCTTTACCTACGGCGGGTTCGTGCAGGCGCTCGGCGCCAGCCAGCGCCTGAACCCCGCTGCCGCCCAGTACCGCCTGCAATTCTTCGATAATCCCCGCGACCAGGTCGATGCGTCCGAACTGCGTCTGCACGCGGACCTGGGCTATCGCTACGGTTGGCTGGGATTCGTCTTCCGGGGGGAGGCGGTGCGCACGGATTCCTACGCCGGCACGGCCACGGATTCCACCGTGCAGGAGGCCTATCTGACGGCCCAACCCGCCCCCGTGTTCACGCTGGACCTGGGCAAGCGGGTCGCGCGCTGGGGCAAGGGCTATGCCTGGAATCCCATCGCGTTCGTGGACAGGCCCAAGAATCCGGACGATCCCGAGCTGGCCCAGGAGGGCTTCGTCATGGCGCGCGCCGTCGCGATCCGCAGCTTTCCCGGCGCTTTGAAGACGCTGGAACTGACGGTGATCGACCTGCCGGTGCGCGCGCGCCTGAACGAGGATTTTGGACCGGCCGAGGCGGACAACGCGGCCGTCAAGCTCTACGCCCTGCTCTGGGATACTGACCTGGACCTCGCCGTGCTTTCCGGGGGCACGCGTACGCACCGGTACGGTGCGGACTTTTCCCGCAACCTCTCGTCCAATTTCGAAGTGCACGGGGAATGGGCCACTGTGACGGACTCCCCGCTCTCCGTGTTGGACGGTCGTGGCGTGGTTACCCAGCGGGTGCGCACGGTGCAGTCCTGGCTGGCGGGGGTGCGCTATTTGACCGCATCGGAGCTGACCGCGATTTTCGAGTACTACTCCAATGGCGCGGGATATTCCGCCGGAGAGCTGAAGGACTTCTACCGCTTTGTCGACGATGCGTTCTCGCGCTTCGAATCCAGCGGCCAGCAGAGCGGGTTGAAAAAGGCGCGGCAACTGGCCCTGGGCGCCTACGGGCAACCCAACCCCGGGCGGGAATACAGCTATCTGCGGCTGAGTCAGAAGGAACCCTTCGGGTGGCTCTACGTCACCCCCGCATTGACGGTGATCGAGAACGTCCAGGATGGCAGCTTCGCGGCGACGCCCGAAGTGACCTACATCGGCGTGACCAATCTCGAGTTGCGTTTCCGCGCATCCTGGCTCTCCGGTGCGCGCTTCACCGACTACGGTGAGCGCCCCAATCTGAGCCGGGTGGAGGCGCGGGTGCGCTTCAGCTTCTGATTCCATTTCGCTTTCAGCCGTTAGATTTCCCGCCCGTAGGGGCACGATATATCGTGCCCCTACGACCGGTCGATGATTCATGATCGAATGTGAAATGGAATTAGGCGGGCCGCGACCTCCCGCGCCCGCGGCACGCCCGCCAACCCGGTCGACAGGGTCCGTTCGCGGAATTCGCCGTTTTGCCCATCGTTCGAGGGTGTTGCTGGCGCCTCCGGCAAGCGTCCGGGGCTAGTTTCTGGCGCCTCCCGCAAGCGTCCGGCGCTGGTTGCTGGCGCTTCCGCCAAGACCGGGTCTGCGATGGTCCCCCGCTCGTCCGGTGTGTCCTCTCCCAGGAACATGCGGTAGCTCCGCACCACGGCGATCGCCCCATCGATGAGGCGGTTGCGCCGCATGCGCTGCAACTCGAAGAGCGTGGCGCGGTCGCGGGTCATGAGGCGGTGCAGGCGCTGTTCCTCCAGCACGCAATCCATGGAACGGTGCTGCCAGCGGTGGGGGTCCGGCTCGCAGAGGTGGCCGCCGGGACTGCCCGCGATGACGGTTTCGAGCGCCGCCTCATAGCCCGCCTGCCGGCGGCGGCACCGGGCGATGCGCCACTTGTACCCGGCCATGCCCTCCACACAGTCCGCCTCGTCCACCGTACACGGCTGGTAGGTGTGGAACAGCTCCCGGCGCAGCGCGTGGAACTGGGCCGCGTCGTCCCCCGGCAGCAGAATGGCTGTGCTGCGCAGCCCGTGCTTCAGGGCGTTCAGGTGCGGGCCGCCCGATACGCCCCCGGTTCCGGATTGCATCTCCGTCTGCATGGTCTTTCTCCTGGGATATTCACGTTTGTGGCTGCCGAGGGCGCGGCAATCCGGCCCGCGGCAGCGGTCCCATGCGGGGGGGTCGCGGACACGGGACCGTCGCAAGCGCTCTGCTGGCGCGGGTTTTCCTACGGCGGGGGCGTAGGGACTACGAGCGGGCGGAACACCGCCCACTCGATAAGCATAGCAGAAATATTACGGATGTCAAGTGAAAAGTGAAGAGGGGGCGAGGAACGGCCACTGCGCCCCATCCCGCGGGTCGGCCGCAAAGTCGACGTCCGAGTCAAATCGTCACTCCGTTCCCGCCTGCGGCGGGCCTCACCCTCCCGCTCCGCGGGTCCCTCCCTCTCCATGGCATACTACCGCCATGGAAGAGGGGAACTCCCTCCGCTCTCGCAAGGGCTCGGACTATCGGAAGTTCCCTTCTTCCAGCGCTGCGGTTGCGCTGGAGAAGGTGGCGCCCAATTGCGATGGGCACGACCGGGCGCCGGATGAGGTCGGCGAACGGCCACTGCGCCGCCACAGTGACGACATGCTCTCTCACGCTGCCAGTCCTCGCCCAGCGAGGCCCAGCGTTTTCGCCAACATTCATGCCGTTGCCGAGCATTCTGACTTTGCGGTC
>JBGPEV010000191.1:0-6150 GCA_041482995.1 bacterium
CCCTCGCAGTCCTTCGTGTCCTTTGTGGTGAGAAAGCAGGTGCCGTTGTCCGTGGTGTCAGTCGTTCATAAATAGCGACACTCACTCACACCTCACCCCCGCTTACGAAACGAACCCAATCGACCTAAGCGGCTGATTCGCCGCGCAAATACAGGCTGCCATGAGGGAAGCAGTTCTCCCCCTCTCCTTCTCCGTTTGCGGAGCAGGAGAGGGGGCCAGGGGGTGAGGATGAGGTGCCGTTCCCCCCTCCCCTTCCCCTGTCAGCGCCGGACGCTTGCGGGAGGCGCCAGCAGCACAGGCAGGGGGAGGGGGAGGGGCCGGGGGAGAGGAAGGGGTTTACCGCGGTTGCAGGGGGAAGGAGAGGGGCAGCGGAGGCCCCCGCACCGAATCGCGAGCCAGGGCGCTTCGATCCCGCCCGGAGTTCCCGGCGCAGTGGAGCGCCGGTTACAGGCTAGGCGCCAAGTTACCTGTTTCGGCGTCAACACCAGCCGCGCACGGATTCAGAATCAGCGCACGGTCTGGCAGTCCGGAAGGGAAGTTTGACAGGGCGCAAGGTTGCTGACAGATTCGGCGTTCAGTGCATCCGGCGCAGGGGGAGCGACCGGTTCCCGCCGGGCCGGCGTGAACAATCAACCGTTTCAATGCGACGCAACTTGCCAGGGGGAGCAATGGATCATTCAACCACCCGCCGCCGAAGACCCGGCCCGCGGGTGCCGTTGGCCGCGAAATGGGTTTGTACGTGGGGGGCCGCGCTTCTGGTCGCCGCCTCTGGCGCGGCGCACGCCCAGAACGCCCAGATCACGAAGACCGATGCCACGATCGCCGCGCTCGATCCCGGCGTCAATCTGTTTCTCAGGGAGAAGATGGCGGCGGGCAACACGCGGTTCACGGACAGCAACGTGATCCTGTTCCTGCATGGCGCCACCGCTCCTTCCACCTGCGATTTCGACCTGGGCTACAAGGACTATTCGTGGGCGGATTGGATGGTGCAGCGGGGCTACGTCGTCTACTTGGGCGACTATCGGAACTACGGGTACTCCACCCGCGAGAAGGCCATGGACGAGCCGGCGGCGAAGAACCAACCGGTGACGCGATCCTACCTGGCCGTGCGGGACATCGAGGCGATGGTCAACCACATCAAATCCAAGCGCGGCGTCAAACAAGTCAGCCTGGTTGGCTGGTCCTGGGGCGCCATGTTGGCCGGCTATTACGCCTCCCTCCATCCCGAGAACGTGCACAAGCTGGTCTTGTACGCGCCTCTGTACAACTTCAACGACCACACCAATCTCGGTCCCGGCAGCGGATTGCAGAACAAGCGCAAGCCCACCGAATTCAACTTCGGCCTGGGCGCCTACCGGCTGGCGTCCGAAGCGGCCAACACGGGCCGTTGGAACGGCGAGATCCCGGTGGAGAACAAGGACGAGTACCGGGAACCGGCGGTGCCGGTGGAGTTCTGGAAGGAGTGCATGGCGACGGACCCCACCAGTGCGACCCGCACACCGCCCAGCCTGCGGGCGCCCAATGGAGTCCTGGAGGACTCCTTCTACCAGGCCACTGGCCGGCCGCTGTGGAACGCGGTCAATATCTATTCACCCACACTGGTCATCGCCGGGGCCTTCGACACGTGGTCGTTCCCGGAAGACCGCGAGGGGTTGATGCGTGACCTCGTCCATGCGCCGGCGAAGAAGAGCGTATTGATCCCGGACGCGACCCATTTCGTCCTGTTCGAGAAGTCGCGCATTCGCTTCTTTGAAGAGGTGCTCAAGTTCCTCAAGGAGTAGCCGCCGGAGCACAAGCGGAGTATCGGCAGAGGGCAAGTCTCCGGCGTCATGGACCGGAGGGGGCGGTCCGGGCCGGCCCGCCCCAGCCTGAATCCTTCCCCCCGCGCAAGGACACATTCATGAATCGCAAGGCACAATTCCTGGCCGTGGCGGCCGCGTTTCTGATCGGTGGCGCAGCCCAGGCCCACACTCCCAGCCAGCCGCCCCATCAGTTGTACAAGCTGGGCGATCTGAAGCTGGAAAGCGGCGAAGTCATCAAGGATTTCGCCATCTCCTACGTCACCCACGGCACCCTGAACGCCAGGAAGTCCAACGCCATCCTCATGGTGACTGCGATCAGCGGTAACCATCACCGCGTCGATTTCCTCATCGGCCCGGGCAAGGCGCTGGACACCAATCGCTACTTCATCATCGCCACGGACGCCATCGGCAACGGCCTCACCACCTCGCCCAGCAACAGCACGGCCCAGCCGCGCATGAAATTCCCGCAGTACAGCTTGCGGGACATGGTCGCCTCCCAGCACCGGCTGGTGACCGAGCACCTGGGGGTCCAGCACGTGGTAACCGTCATTGGACCGTCCATGGGCGGCATGCAGACGCTGCAGTGGGGCGTGAGTCACCCGGACTTCACCGATAGCCTGGTGGCCATGGTGCCCCTGGCCAAGACGCCGGCTTGGTCGATCGCCGTGCTGGAGGCGACCCGCAAGGCGATCATGCTCGATGCCGCCTGGAACCATGGCGACTACACGGCCCCGCCCGAGCAGGGCATCCGCCTCTGGCGCGATCTGTTGAACTTCCTGGCGGCACGCACTCCGGATATGTACCGCGACCAGTTCCCGAATCCCCTCGACGTGCTGCCCTGGCTCCAGGCCCAGGAAGGCAATCTCATCAAGGCCTTCGACGCCAATGACTGGATCTACCAGACCTGGGCCTACGACCGGCACGACGTGGGCGGCACGCCGGGCTTCAACGGCGACACCGCCAAGGCGCTCGGCGCGATCAAGGCCAAGACGCTCATTCTCGTGGGCAGCAAGGATCTGCTCAATCCCGAATGGGAGCCCCGGGATGCGGCGCGGAACATTCGCGATGCGCGCGTGGTCACCATCAGCCCCGGCACCGTCACCGGCCACGCGTCGGCCGGCGGCATCTTCCCGGCCGATGTGGAATTTCTCAACCGCGAAATCGCCGAATTCCTCAACCAGGTGACCGACAACGGGAAGAAGCTCAATTGATTTGAGCGACCGGGATGGGCTGGCTCGATTGCCTGCGCCGGCGAGCGCGGCGCCTGACGGGCAACCCCACCCGTGGCTCCGCCCCGACCCGGGGGGTATTACTTGGCGTGGCTGGCGACCCACTCCTTGAACTTCTCCCCGCGCACCTTGTAGTTGGGGAACAGCCCGAAGCTGGCGCAGGCGGGGCTGAGCAGCAGCACGCCGCCGGTATCGCGCAGTGCGTTGACCCCGTGGGCGCAGGCGTTGGGCAGGTTCGCCTCCGGCTGCAAGGGCGGCGGTTCCCGGCCCAGGCGCTGGGCGGCGGCGCGAATCTCCTGCGCGAGCCGCTCCGCCGTGGCGCCGATCAGCAGCACGCGCTTGAGGCTGGGGTGGCGGCAGACGGCTTCGGCCAATGCCCTGAAGTCCGCGTGCTTCTCCGATCCGCCCAGGATCAGCGCCAGCGGCGCGTCAAACGCGCTGAGAGCGCCCAGCGTGGCGTCGGGACGGGTGGCGTAGGAATCGTTGTAGCAAGTGACGCCGCGCCCAGTTCCGATGGGGATCAGGCCCACCCGCTCCAGGCGGTTCGGCAACCCGGGGAAGGCGGCGATGGCGGCGGCGGCCGGTTCCAGCGCGGCCTCCGGCGCCTGGATGGCAACAACGGCTTCGGCCGCCAGCAGCGCGGCCGCCGCGTTCTCCAGGTTGAAGCGCCCCGGCAGCGCCAGGCGCTCCAGGTGCGGCAGCGGCTCAGCACGGCCCGCCCGGTAGCGGAACACGTGATCGCTGTCGATCCCGATCCCAATGCCCTCGCGCACGGGGTGGCGCAGGCTGACCGCGAGCGCATCGCCCAGGCGGTTCTCCACCACGGCGCGGCTGCCCTCCGCGTCGGCGCAATAGATCACCGTCTGGCCGCTGCCCGGCGGCGCAAGGATGCCGGCCTTGGCGCGGTGGTACTCGGCCCGGTCCCGATGCCAGTCCAGGTGATCCTCGCTGGTGCGCAGCACCACCGCCACGCGGGGCTTGGCCGGGCCGAGGTCCATCAACTGGAAGCTGGACAACTCCAGCACCACGGGCTGGCCCGGCTCGACCGCCTCCAGGAACGCCAGCGGATTGAGGCCGATATTGCCGCCCAGGCTATTGGGAATGCCCGCCGCCTGGAGCGCCTCGTGAATCAGCGTCGCGGTGGTGCCCTTGCCCAGGGTCCCGGTGACGCCGACGACGAGGCTCGGGCAGGCGGCCAGGAACAGCGTCGTGGCGGAGGTCACCTGCGCGCCCGCCGCCCGTGCCGCTGCCAGCGCCGGGTGATCGGGGCGGATTCCGGGACTGCGGACGATCGTGCCGCAGCGCGGCAACTCCGCCAGCCACGCGTCGTCCCCGAAGACGGGGATGCCCGCCGCCGCGAACTCGGGTGGCGGCTGGGCGGCCAGTTCCCGGTCGAACACGCGCAGTGCGGTCACGCCGTGCGCGCGCAGGAAGCGGAACGTGTCCCGCCCTTCCACCCCCATCCCGAGCACGGCGATGGGCGGCTTCAGCGCGGCGATGACATCAGAGGCAGTCATTTTTTTGGAACCACTGATGAACACCGATACACACCGATGACCACCACTATATTGGCCCTTGGCGCTGGTGAATCCTTCCGGTTGCGCTCTCAATATCATGCACGGTGGTCTTTCCGAAGCGCAGTTGATCGGTGTTCATCGGTGTTCATCGGTGGTTTCAAACCGCGTAGCCAGCGCTGTCAGCCAGCCGCTCCACCGCGCTGCGCAGGTGGGGCGGGACGAAGCCGTCGCGGCGCACGTACTCGGGGTAGAGCGTCAGCCGCTCGCGCAGGGTGTGGCCCACCGCGGCGCTGCGCTGGGCCAGCACGTCGATCAGGGGCCAGGGCGCCTCGGGATTGATGTGATCGGGGGTGACGGGCGAGACCCCGCCCCAATCGTTGATGCCCGCCGCCAACAGCTCGGGGTACTGCTCCGGCGACAGATTGGGCGGGGCCTGGAGATTCATCGCCCCGCCCAGGATCAGCCGCGCGATGGCGATGGTGCGCAGCAGGTCCTCGTGGCGCGCGTCCGGCCAGGCGCGCATGGGGATGGTGGGCTTGGCGCGGAAGTTCTGCACGATCACTTCCTGGATGTGCCCGTGGCGCGCGTGCAGGCCGCGGATGGCGAAGAGCGTATCCACCCGCTCCTCGGGCGTTTCGCCGATGCCGATCAGCAGCCCGGTGGTGAACGGGAACCGCAGCTCGCCCGCCGCGCGCAGGACGGCCAAGCGGGCGCCCGGCGCCTTGTCCGGCGCGTGCTCGTGGGCCATGCCGGGGTGACGCAGCCGGGGCGTCAGGTTCTCCAGCATGATGCCCATGCTGCCGCTGTGCTTGCGTAGTTCCACCACCTCGGCCCGGCTCAGCGTGCCGGGGTTGGGGTGGGGCAGCAGCCCCGTCTCCTTCAGTACCAGTTCGCACATGGCGGCGAGGTACGCCACTGTCGTGCCGTAGCCCAGGCGCTCCAGCTCGGCCCGCGCTTCCGGGAAGCGCAGCTCGGGCTTGTCGCCCAGGCTGAACAGCGCCTCCTTGCAACCCGTGGCCTGGCCGCGCCGGGCGATGTCCAGCACCTGCTCCGGCGTGAGATACCCGGCGCCGGGCTGACCTGGATCGCGCTTGAACGTGCAATAGCCGCAATCGTCCCGGCAGAGCGTCGTGAGCGGGATGAACACCTTGCGGGAATAGGTGACCACCCGCCCCTTGTGCGCATCGCGCAGTTCCGCCGCCGCCGCCATCAACTCCGCCAGGGGCGCCTCGCGCAGCAGACGGTAGGCGTCGGCGGGCGTCAGGTCGCGTGGAGCGTCCAATTTCGGAAGGCGCATGAAAAGTTGCCGCTGATGAACGCTGATGAACGCCGAAGAAAATTCTTTTCCGCGTGACGCAGTATATCAGCGTTCTCTGCGTTCATCTGCGGCAAAGCTACCGGAACAAGTCTTCCTTTTCCGGCCGGATCATGTCCCGTCCCGTGCCCGGCTTTGCCGTGCCGCGGTAGCCGCGGATCAGGGCGGCGGGCACGCGGCGGGTCTTGCCGCAGACGAGATCCGCCGCGCAGGCCAACTCGTCGGCCACGGCGATCACGGTGACGTGCATCTGGCGGCCCTCGGTATCCACCTCGCCGCGCAGGTCG
>JBGPEV010000192.1:0-6143 GCA_041482995.1 bacterium
CGCCGAACCAGTAGTCCAGGTCCGCGCCCGGCTCCCGGGCCGGGTTCACCACCGCCACCTTGCTGGTGTGCGAATCCCCGGCGCCCACGCCATCCAGTTGCCGCACGTCCGGGCTGCCGATGGCGGCCAGGAAGATCGCATCCCACAGCGCGCGGTCCGCCGGCAAATGCTCGCGCCGGAACACCAGGCCGCGGCTCGTGCCGCCGCGCATCAACACGCAGGGAATCTTGAGGGTCTTGCCCATGGGCCGCACCGGGAGCCTGCGCTCAGCCGGACGCCTGCTTGGGCAGCGGCGGCGGCACGGGCTCGTCGTACCCCAGCAGATCGTAGAGTTGGCGGCGGCTCCACATGGCGGGCACCAGGCCGCGCTGCTGCCCCTCTTGCTTGAGGGCGACCAGGGCCGCATCGGCCGTGGCGAGCAGCAGGCGCAGCAAGGTGACAGGGTAAATGATGACCGTGTAGCCGAACTCCGCCAGCCGCGCGCGCTCCAGCAGCGCGGATTTGCCGAACTCGGTCATGTTGGCCAGCAGCGGGCCAGGGCAGGCCTCCGCAAAGCGGCGGAACTCCTCCGCGTCCGGCAGCGCCTCAATGAAGATCATGTCCGCGCCCGCCGCCCGGTAGGCCTGGGCCCGGGCCAGGGCGTCGTCCCAGCCGGTCACGCCGCGCGCGTCCGTGCGGGCGATCAGCACCAGGTTCGGGTCGCGGCGGGCGGCCGTGGCGCTGCGCAGCTTTTCCACCATCAGCGCCGCGGGCACCAGTTGCTTGCCGTCCAGGTGGCCGCACTTCTTGGCGGAAACTTGGTCCTCGATCTGGATGCCCGCCACGCCCGCGGCCTCCAGGGCGCGGATGCAGGCGCTCACGTCGCCCTCGTCGGTAAAGCCCGTATCCGCGTCGCAGATCACGGGCAGGCTCGTGGCGGCGCACACCGTTTGCGCCACGTCCGCCACCTGCTGCAGGGTGATCGTGCCGTTGTCCGGCACGCCGAACACGGAGTTGGCCACGCCCGCTCCGCTCAGGTAGATGCCATCGAACCCGTGGCGCTCGATCAGCTTGGCGTACAAGGCCGAGGGTGCCCCCACGTATTGCAGGCCCCGGCCGCGGTGCAGGTGTGCGCGCAGTGCGTTCATGGTCGACCGCTCCCGTTCAGTTGCGGATGGCGGCAGGTGTGTCCGCATTCGTCACCCTAGGTTCTCTTTGAAAACGCGTCAAATGCCGAATGGCGGCTGGTTTCTGGAGGCTTTGCCCCCAGACCCCCAGCAGGGAGCGGGGGCTCCCTGCACCCTGATTGGGTGCGCGGAGGCAGGCACGCGCGCTATGTGGACCTATTCGGGGGGTGCGGGGGACTAGTTCCCCCGCAAGGAGTTAATGGTCATTGGGTACCGTTTGGTATTTTCAATTCGAGCCTAGCATCACGCTCCGGCCCGTGGCGACTGCGCGCCGACCCGCCCCTCCGCCACCCAGCGCCGCAGCAGCCGCACCGCCCGGCGCCCGTCCAACGCGGCGCACGCGGGGTCGGCCAGCACGCGCAACGCGTCCGCCGCCACGTCCACGTCGGGCAGGGCCGCGATGCAGACCGTGCGCAGGCCCTGGGCCGCCGCGAGGCTCTGGTGCAGCACCGTGCGCTCTCCCCAGGCCGGCCGTTCGAACAGCTCGGCCCGGGGCTGGCGCAATCCGACCAGGTAGTAGCCGCCGTCGAGCGTGGGGCCGAACACCACGTCCGCGCGTTCCAGGGCGTGCACGGCCGCGCTGAGCAACGCGCGGCGGAAGAGCGGCAAGTCCGTGCCGATCAGCAGCGCCGTGCCGGGCTCCTCCGCCAGCACCGCTTGCAGCGCGCCGTGCATGCGCGCACCCAGCGTATCCCCGGCCTGATCCCAGAGGCGGACGGTGGGGGGCCAGACGATGCCCGCGCGGGCGAAGTCCCCCTGGGAGCCCGCCGGTGTGAGGAAGGCATGCACGCGCACGGGCCGCTCCAGTTCCGCGGGCGCATCGGCCCGCCATGCGGCCGCCTCCTCCAGCACGTCGTGCAGGCAGGCCACGTGAAAGTCCCGCGCGGCCTCCGCGCCCAGACCCGCGGCGAGCCGGGTCTTGGTGGCGCCGGCCACGGGCGCGCGGGAAAACAGGATCAGGTGCACCGGACGGGTGGGGGTCATTCGCGCACATCCGGATAGCGCGCGGCCAGCGCCGCCACGGAACCGCCGCGGTCAAAGCGCCGGTAGGCGCGGCGCATCCCCCACCAGGTGCACCAGAAGCCCTGCCCATCCCAGCGCCGCCCGGAGGTTGTGACGGCCAGGGAAGCGCGCCAGAGGGGCACCCCCGCGGCCTTGAGCCGCCGGGCGAAGGCGTAGTCTTCCATCAGCGCCAGCGCGGGAAAGCCCCCCAGCCGCTGAAAGAGCGCGCGCTCCACGAACAGCGCCTGGTCGCCCAGGGCGATGCCCGTCCAGCGCGTGCGCAGGTTGGCGCCCCAGGCCAGCAGGGGCAAGAGCGGGTGGCTTCCCGCGATGCGCAGGCGGAAGGCGCCGGCCCGGCAGCCCGCCCGCCGGGCCGCGTCGACTTCCGCCGCGAAGCCGTCGGGCAGTTGGCAATCCACGTGGAGGAACAGCAGCCACTCTCCCTGGGCCGCTCGCGCTCCCGCGTTCATCTGGCTGGCCCGCCCCCGGGGCGCCACGAGCACGGTGGCCAGGGGGGCGGCCAGGCGCGCCGTGCCGTCCGTGGAACCGCCGTCCACGACGATGCGTTCCGCCTCCGGCGCCTGCGCGGCCACGCGGCGCAAGGCGGCCTCGATCGCGGCGGCCTCGTTCAGCGCGGGCAAGATGATGGACAAGCGCATGGGGGAAACCGGGCAGGGGGGCTTGGCGGCGCGGGGGTGGCGGCCGGGTCGCCTGTCCTCATTACTCCCAGGTGGGGGCGACCTCCGGGCGGGTGGCTTCCCCAAACGTGCCGCCCAGGGCCCGCAGGTAGGCTTCCAGCGTGCGGTGGTACCCGATCGCGAACCGGGCCATGAAGCGGAAAAGGGGGTTGTAGATCTCGCCGTTCTCGCGGATCGAGAGCCGGCAGCCCTTGCCGTCGGGCACGAGATCAAACGTCCAACCGCCGCCGAACGGCAGCCCCGTGTCCGCGATGCGCGTGACCAGCCGCTTCGGGGGATCGCTCGAGACGACCTCGAACGTAAGCGGCCGCTCGCCGCCGCTCTCCCGCCAGCGCGGGCGGCCCTCCACGGGGGCCAGCAGGTCCACGCCGCGCACGTCCCTGCGCCAGGCCGGGTAGCCGGCGGGATTGCTGATGAGCGCCCACACCGCCGCCGGCGGCTGTCGATAGACAGCCGAACGCGCGCAGACGTGCTGCACCGGGAGCAGCAGCCCAACGATCCACACGGCCGCGGCCAGCAGCAGCAGGCCGACAACGGCGCCGACGATCATCACCATACCCGCCCCCGCTGGAACGTGACGGCCCGCGCAACGCCGGGTGGCGTTCAGCCGCCCGTGCGGGACGTAAACGCCTGGGCCGCGTCAAAGCCCTGCGCCGCCTTGCCGACACGCTGGATGGACAGCTTGACGATCTTGTCCCCCTGGCCCACGGCGTTGACCACTTCCTGGCCGGAGACCACCTCGCCGAACACCGTGTGCTTGCCGTCCAGCCAGGGCGTCGGCACGTGGGTGATGAAGAACTGGCTGCCGTTGGTGCCCGGCCCGGCGTTCGCCATGGAGAGCATGCCCGGTTTGCCGTGCTTCAGGTCCGGCTGGAATTCGTCGGCGAACTGGTAGCCCGGGCCGCCGGTGCCCCGGCCCAGCGGGCACCCGCCCTGAATCATGAAGTCCGGAATCACGCGGTGGAAAATCAGCCCGTCGTAGTAGTGCGACTTCTTGCTCACGCCCGCTGGGTCGCGCCAGGGGAGATGGCCTTCCGCCAGGCCCACGAAGTTTCCCACGGTGAGCGGCACGCGGTCGAAAAACAGCCGCACGACGATGGTGCCCTTGCTGGTCTCGAACTGGCCATAGAGCCCGTCCGCCAGGGAACCTCCACCCGCGGCGGCGGCACGCAAGGTGGGGAAGAGGAAGCGCGGAATCCAGGTCGTCATCGTCATGTGGCCATCGGCAGGGCGGGGTTGGCAGCGTGTCGCCCGGGCCGGAACGGCGGTGGCACAGGCAAGGTTTTGGAACCGGGAGTGTGGCACATGCCGGGGAGTCATGCAAAATCGCCGTGTCGCTCGGCCGCGGGCCGCCGTCCAGGTGGCGGCGCGGGAAGAATACTTCCTCGTGAAGAAACGTTCATCGCCGCGCGGCGGTATTTCCGCTCGGGTGGCCTTGCGCCCGGGTGTAACGTCCGGGGTGCCACCGCCGATGACATTCCGGGGAAGGGGCCACAACGACGTGCGGGTGAGCGATGGCGATGCAAAGGAGCTTGGTGAAGGTCGGTGCGATCGTGCTGGTGGTTGGCCTGCTGGGCGTATGGGCGGCGGGGGAGGCGCTGATCTCCCGCACCCATCCGGCGGAGCGCTACGCGGGCGTGATTCTCTCCCCCGCGGCGGACCAGGTCTTGCGGCGGGCCTGCTTCGATTGCCACAGCAACGAGACCCGCTATCCCGCCTATTCCTACCTACCGGTGGCATCGCTGCTGCTCGCAAACAACGTGCGGGAAGGGCGGCGCGAATTGAACTTCTCCGAGTGGGGCCGCTTGACGGCGACAGACAAGGCCGACGCGATCGAGGACAGCCTCGAGCAGATTCAAAAGGGCGGGATGCCCACCTGGGACTACGTCTTCCTGCACCCCGAAGCCCGTTTGACGGCGGCCGACCGCACTCTGCTGGAGCAGTCGGCGCGGCAAGCCTTTGGCGCGCGCCCGGAACAGGGCAAGGGCGGCAAGAGGGAAAAGGGCGAGCGGGAAGACAAGGGCAAGGAACGACGCTAAAAGCAGTCCGAAAATGGCTTACTGCGTGCCCAACAGCACCTCATCACCGGCCCCCTTCTCCGCAAAGGGAGCGGGGGGAGTGAAAAACGGTGACTACGGCGAATTGCCTCCCCCTCCGTTTACGAGACCTTTTCACAACTCCCAACTGGAGGCTGGCGGAACTGAGGGCACGGCGAGTCGAGGCGAGCAATTTCAGTAAGGGCGCAGCATGCTGCGCCCCTACTGCGCGCCCACCCGCAGAACGTTCAGTTACGCAAAGGTCTCGTTGACGGAGGGGGACAGACCCGCGCTGCATTGCTGGCGCCTGCGGCGCGCGGGTCAGGGGGCGGTGTGGAGCGCCCGGCGAATTTTGAGACTGCTTCAAGATTCATGGTGACAATGCGTCAAATGCCCAAAGGGGGCTGTTTTCCGGCGGCTACGCCCCCAGACCCCCAGCACGGAGCGGGGGCTCCCTGCACCCTGATCACGTGCGCAGAGGCAGGCACGCGGTCCATGTGGACCGCATCGGGGGTTGTGAGGGGACTTGTTCCCCTGCAAGCATTTAATGGTCATTGGGTACCGTTTGGTATTTTCAAACACAGCCTAGGCGGTGCTGGCCAGTGCCGCGTGAAGCGCCATGACCACTGCCTTGGCGCGGGGGAAGAACACCCAGCAGAGCGCCGCGCCCAGGGGAATCCCGGCCGCCAGGTAGGGCGGCGCCTCCTCCCAGAATGCGCGCAGCCCCAACCCGATCGCGATCGCGCCCATCAGCGCCCCAAATCCCAGGGCGCACAGGCGCAGTTCCCAGTAGCGGGGCAACGGCAACTCGCCGCCGGTGCGCCGCCGGTAGTGCCGCTGTTCCGGAACGCGCAGCACGCGAAAGTAGAGCAGGTGAATCAAGATCCACACCAAGCCGGTGGAGCCCAGGGCGTCGCTGAGCCAATGGCTGCGCGCCATGCTGCTGGCGATGCCCATGGCGGCGGTATAGGCGAGCACGAGCGCCCCGAGCGCCCAGGCCGTGCCGCGGCGCGCCGGGCTGGCGGTTTCATCGCCGTGGAACGCATAGACCAGGGTCATCAGCACGAAGACGGCGGCCGTGTGCCCGCTGGGGAAGCTGCCCCGGTAGATGCCCTCGGTGATGTAGTGCGCGCCCACTTGGTACCACTCGGTATAGGGCAGATGCTCGCGGCCCAGCACGTCATAGGGGCGCGCCCGGCCCAGCACCCACTTCACGGTGTGCACCGCCCCTAACCCGGCCG
>JBGPEV010000193.1:0-6141 GCA_041482995.1 bacterium
ACGCCGTCGAAGACCGCCTGTGTGAAGCCTTGGCTGCCTTCGAGCCAGACTCAAAACGCATTCACTCGCTCGCCGCTTGGCCGTGGATCATGGCACTCAACTTGAATGCAAATTAGTATCAGAAGCCGGTTGGTAGGACGGGCCGGAGCTTGCCCTGAGCCTGCCGAATGGGTGCCCGTCCCCCCGCGCCTGGACGGGCACTGAGGCCCGTCCTACCGATCCATCGTGGGGTTAAGAAAAGATCTCGCTTACGGGGGAAGACCGACCCGCGCAGCGGGTCAGAGGGGGGTGCGGGGCACGCCCGACCCGCGGTTGATCCAGCGCTGTCCCTGCGGCGGCGCCCCTGACGCGCAAACGCCGCGTTACTCCGGCCCCCAGAGGCCGGGGCCACCGAACAGCCAGACGGCCAGCGGAATGGGCGCGGCGGCGATGGCCACCGCCAGCAGGTAGACCGGGTAGCGGAACAGGCCGCTCAGGCCCGCCGCCGTGCCGATCCCGCCGCCGCCGCCGATCACGGCATTGCCGGGCAGGTTGAGGACAATGGCGATGGCCACATAGCGGTGGCGCAGCAGGAACGGCACCCAGCAGGAGGGCGCGCTGCGCAAGAGCAACGCCAGTTTCTCATCCGGAGTCAAAGGATGCACGGCCTGCACGAGCGCCTGGGCACGCTTCAGGCGCAACCAGCCCAGGAGGCCCGTCAAGGCGGAGATGGGGATCAAGCGGCCGGCGCCGTAGCTCAGGGAGAGCGCGGCGAGGGTCGCCGCCCAGACCAGCAGCGCACCCGGCGCCCCCAGGATGACCAGCAATGCCACGCTGATTTCCATGCCCGGCACGTAGGGCAGCGCAAGCATGACGATATAGGCCGCCGTTGCCAGGAGCACCCGCGCATTCGTCCACGGGTTGTCCACCGCTCCGAGTTGGCGCCCAATGGCGTGCTGCACGGCGTCGCCGCCCAGGTAGAGTCCCAGCAGGATCGCGGCCAGCAGCGCCAGCTTCAGGCCCAGCTTCACGCGGTTCCAGGTGCGGCTGCCGGCGTGCTCGGCCATGGATGGGGTGCGCGGGAGGGTGGCGGCGCGGAGTGCGGGTGCGATGGAATGGGCCACGGCATTGTCGAAACTCTGCCCTGGCCCGCGACTACCCTACCGGGCTTGGCGCCGCGTGGCGAGGGACGCGCGCTAGCGGCCGATGGTTCCAGGGGGCCCCATGGGTGGCCCGTCACTGCGCGGGCCAGGACCCAGCGGCCCCATCCCAGTGCCGGGTCCCCTGGCGCCCCCCGGCCCCATGCTCCGGCCCATCCCGCCCGGCCCCATGTGTGGCCCCATTCCGCCCGGCCCCATGGCGCGGCCCATGCCCGGGCCGTGCATGAAGTAGCGGTTGGCGCGGCCGGGCTGGCAAAGCTGCGCGTCATCGGCCTGGAAGCGCCCGGCTTCCGGCCGCCCCCCCAGCCGCACGTGATCGCCCACCTGGGCGCGGAAGCCGGGAGGCAGGTCCACGGTCACCTCGTCCCCCATCGGACTGAGCAGCACCACGCTGCCCTCGTTCACCTGGGTGACGAGGCCGAAGCGGAACTGGGCCGGCGGTGCCAGATAGTGGGCGCGTTGCCGGTAAAACCAGTGCAGTCCCGGCCAGTCCATCCGCTCCGCGTAGACCTGGGTCTGCAGTTCCTCGTTGACCCCCGAGCCGGCCAGCGCCAGGCCCCCGATGCCCGTGACGCCATAGGTGACCAGCAGCACCCACGCCACGCGGGTGTGCACAACGCGGCCCCGGCGCATCAGCAGGCCGGAGAGCGCCGCCAGCGCCGCCGCCGCCGCCAGAAGGTCATACGGAATGCGCGCGAGGAAGCCGGTGAGGAACCGGCTGCCGAACGCCAGCAGTTCCAGGCTGCCGTTGCTGCGCAGCTCGAAGACGAACGCATTGGTGAGGGCCATCGCGCCCAGCACCGCGGCCAGTGCCGCCGCCAGCCACCACGCCCGGTGGCGCTGGGGTGCCGGGCGGATGGCCAGCCGGCGCGCCTGGATGTCGCCCAGCACCCGCGCGGCAAACCCCTCCGGCAGCCGCGGGGGCTCCGGCTTGGCGGCCTTCAGGCGTTCTTCCAGGGTTGGCACGGCGCGCCTCGGTTGGCGGTTGGCCCAAGGGATGGACCGCTGGGGCCGGTTCGGGGGCGCTGGGGAGTCCCCCTCTATCCGGTAGTACGCTCCCGGCCTGGATTTCTTTCAGCCCAGGGGTGGCCGGAACAACTGCAAGACTCCCGAAACACAAAGGCCACCAAGACCACCAAGACGGATCAGGACCGGCTCACTGGGTAGAGTAGGGCCACAGTGACGGCCTGCGTCCTGTCGGCTATGTGGGGCCAGCGCGCCCTATTCCGGCGGGTCTGATTGAAATTCCTTCCCTCGTGGCCTTTGTGGTCTTCGTGTTTCAGCCGATTGCTTTCCCAGCATCACCCGCTCACCTGGCCCTCCAGGCGCTCCCGCAACTGCTCCTTGGCCCGGTGAATCAGCGTGCCCACGGTGCCCGGCCGCACGTCCAGAATGGCGGCAATGTCCTCATAGGAGCGCTCCTCGAAGAAGAACAGCGTCAGCACGTCCCGGTAGCGCGGCGCCAGGGCATCCAGGGCGTGCAGCAGCAGCACCCGCTCCTGCTTCGCCGCCTGGAGCGCTTCCGGGGAGTCCCCCGCGGGGTCCGGGACGGCGGCCCATTGCTCGGCCTCCATGCCCGCCTCCGGATGGCGCCGCCGGGAGCGCATCCAGTTGGCGGCCTCGTTGTGGGCGATGCGGTAGAGCCAGGGCGTGAACGGCCGGGCGGCGTCCACGGACGCCAGGTGCTCGTAGACTTTGAGGAACACGGACTGGGTCAGGTCGCGGGCCGTCTCCGGGTCACGGAAGGCGAGCCGGTAGAGGTAGCCGAAGATTGCCTGCTGATGGCGCTCCATCAACGACTGGAAGGCGCGGGAATCCCCGGAGAGCGCTGCTTGGATCAGCGCGGCGTCGGAGGGAGGGGGGGAGTCCGCCATGGACGCATCCTACCAGCCCCTCCCGGCACGCGCGATGTCATCGGTCATGCCGGGGCGCGGGTCCGTGCGTCTATGCACTGCGACACAAAGGATTGGCCACAGATGAACACAGATAAACACAGATGGATTCTGATGAAGCGCCCATGTCCCGGAGACTGACTGCACACAAGAAGGATAGGACTGCTCTCAAAGCGGCTTTTGAAGCAGGTTGACTAACCATAGGCGCGCAATGCTCCGCCCGCCTCACTGCGTTGCGCTATCGCATTTAATTTTCTCATCTGTGTTCATCTGTGTCTATCCGTGGCTGAAGCGATGTCGTTGTTTCTATTGCCCGCCGGAGGGCCGCGCGCTGCTGCGCAGGAGAATGTCGAGCCCCATGGCGATGGCCCGCCCCGCGGCCTGGGGATGCTGCATGGGGAAGGCGTGCCCGCCCTTGACGGTCAGCGCCACCGTGATCGGCACGGCGGCGATGAAGTCCTCCAGCCCCTGGGGGCTGACGACGGGGGACTGCTCCGCGCGCACGAGCACGGTGGGGACGCGAATGCGCTCGGCCCACCGGTACATCACGGCATCGGGCAGAGTGGCGTAGGCCTGCGCTTCCAGCCAGGGGGGGCAGGCGAGCCGCACCCCTGCGCCGTCCTCCACCACGGCGCTTTCCACGAAGTCCGCAAAGGGCCCCTCGGCCCAGTCCCGGTAGGTGCCGCGCTCCCGCAGCCAGACGGCGGCCTCGGCCCGGCTCTTCCAGCGCTCGCGCCGCGTCTGGGCGCGGCCGATCATCTCGAGCTGAATCCCCGCCTTGTTCGCCGGCCAGACATCGTTCCGCCCGCGCACCAGGTTGGGCTCCATCAGCAGCAGGCCGGCCACCAGTTCCGGCGCTTCCGCCGTGAGCCGCATGGAAACCGTGGCGCCCATGGAGTGCCCGGCCACCAGCACGGGGCCGGGGAAGGTCGCCCGCACGTAGCGGCGCAGGTCATCCACCATGCCGTCCCAATCGTCCAGGTGGGGCGGCACATCGCTGCCGCCGTGACCCCGGCTGTTGAGCGCATGCACGGTCGCCCGCCCGGCCAGCGGAGCGAAGGCGGCCCGATAGCTTTGCACGGTGAAGCCATTGCCCTGGGTGAACAGGACGGGCGTGGCTCCGGTTCCCCAGCGTTCACCGCGCAGGGTGATTCCTCCCCCGCCGGGGAACGCGAGCGGCGCCGCCGGGATCACTGGAATTGCGAGGTGTTGAGGGTTTCCGAGGTGCCGTCCGCCAGGGTGAATTCGAAGCGCGCATCGTCCAGCCACTTCATCTTCAGGGTCGGCAGCGTGTTTTGCAGGGCCTTCGGAAGATGCCGCACCCGGGCCTCGCCGAGCACGGCCAGGTGCACGCCGATCGCAAACGTGGGGTTTGCGCCGTCAGGCTCGTCGGCCTTGCCGATGTGGAAGAACAGGATTCCCTTCTCCCCCACGGTGACGCCGTCCGCCGTCTTGGAGAGCGGCAGGAGATCCGTCAGGGTCGCCCCCTGCACCCGGTAGAGTTTCTTGTAGGCCGCGCCGTCCAGCACGGTCACCACGTAGAAATAACCCGGGCTCACCTCGGTGACGCGCGGGGGCGGGTCGTTCGCGCCGCCGCGGACGCCCACGGTGCGGGTTTCCCCTTGCCGGGCCATGTAGACGAACCGGCCCTTGGGCGGCAGGTTGCCCACGTCGAGCAGGGTTTGGCCGGGCAAGCTCAGCATCAGCACATTGTCCGCGTAGATCCCGTTGCCCGCCCGGTTTTCCGGGAAGATCTGGTAGTTGCCCACGGTCACCACGCCCCGGTGCGTGGGTCCGGTCTGCAAGGGTTCCGCCGCGACGGCTGGTCCGCCCAGCAACACCGCGAATGGCACGCCCAGCAGCAGGCCGGAAAGCAGAAACACCGGCAGCCGTGGACTCGGGAACGATCGGATGCTGCGCAATTCCATGGGCTCTCGCTGGCCAAAGGGTTGTCCGATTTGCGGGCGCCCGCTCTTTCGCGCCAGGAAATCAGGTTACGGGATGGGTCGGCGCGATGGCAAGGCGGGCGTGCGCCGTCCGCGGCAGGCCTGGAGTCCTGGAGGGTAAACCGGCGGATTTCGGCGCCCGCCCGCGGTGCCGGTTGACGATTAACGGGAGCGTTAAGTAATCTAGGTCCTGTCCAATGGGTAGTGAACGCGCATGGAGGGCGCCGTGGCGACGATGACGTTCGACCCCAAGCTGCAACCCGTGGCGGATCGGGCCCTGCTGGCCCTGCCGGGCGTGCGCAAGGGGCAGGCCTTCGGCCTGCCCGGCTACTACCTGGGCAAGAAGCTGCTGGCCTGTCTGTACGTGGATGGGCTGACCTTGAAGCTGCCGCTCGCCATGGCACAGGACCTGTTGCAGCAGTGCCGGGTGGCCCCCTTCGAGCCCATGCCGGGCCGGCCCATGTGCGAGTGGGTGCTGATCCGGCCCGCCACCGCGGCGCTATTGCGGGCCCGCAGGGCGTGGCTGGAGGCCGCGGTGGAGTAAGTGAAATCCCTGGATACCGCCGCGGCGCCGAAGCAGCCGGCCGGGAAGCAGAGGGCGGGCAAGAAGCGCGCGGCTAGGCCGTCCGCCGCAAAGCGGCCGTCAGCACGCCGGCCCCGATGAGCAGCGAGCCGCCCGTGCGCTGCAGCACGCGCATGGCCCCGCCGGAGGCGAGCAGACCGCGCACCCGCCCCAGCAGCAGCACGTAGGCGCCCAGGATGCCGGTCGCGAGCCCGATGAAGGTGGCGCCCAGCAGCAGCAGTTGCGGCGGCGCGGGCGCGCCGATGGCGATGAACTGCGGCAGGAACGCGCCGAAGAACAGGATGCCCTTGGGATTGAGCACGGTGACCGAGAACGCATGGCCGATGGCGCCCCGGGCCGTGCCCCGGCGCTGTGCCGGGTTTCCCTCCAATGTCTCCGTCGGCGCCCGCCACATCTGCCAGCCCAGGTAGATCAAGTACGCCGCCCCCGCGGCTTTGAGCACGGTGAAAGCCGTGGCGGACGCGGCGAGCACCGCGCCGAAGCCCACGGCGGATACGGTGATCGCGACGGCATCGCCGGCCGCCACGCCCAGCAGACTGGCCAGCGCGCGGCGGGGCCCCGCGGATACGGCATAGCCCAGC
>JBGPEV010000194.1:0-6114 GCA_041482995.1 bacterium
CCCCGTGTACATCCAGGTGTTCAACTTCACGAGCGCAGGCGCCACCTATACATTGAATCTGAGCGGGCCGCCGGCGCTGCCGCCGCTGCCGCTTAACTCCGTCGTCAGCGCGGATGTGCCGGTGCCGATTCCCGACTTCCCTGCTCCCGCCGTCACCTCGTCCCTCACCGTGAGCGGCGGGCCGGTATCCCTCACGCGCGTGGCGGTGGAGTTGAACATCACGCACACCTTCGATGCCGATTTGACCCTGACGCTGATTTCGCCCATCGGGACTCGTGTGGTCCTCAGCGCGAGAAATGGGGGCGGTGGCGACAACTATACCAACACCGTGTTCATGGACGGCACGGGGAACCACATCCACTTCGGCATCGCGCCGTTCGCCGGAAACTTCGATCCAGAGGAACTCCTGTCCGGCGTCGCCGGCGAGAATGCCATCGGGACTTGGAGCCTGGAGGTCGTGGACGGTGCCAACGTGGACACCGGCACGATCGACGGCTGGACGTTGTACTTCGAGTAGCCGGAGTGCCGCCCCTGCTCCACCCGGAGCAGGGGCGGGCGGATTTCCCAGCGGGGCCTCGCGCCGCGCGCAAGACGGCACGGGGTGGTTTTGCCTCTCCGATATTCCTGTTGCCGGCGCCATCGCGTATTCTCTACGGTGAGTGGCCGCGGAGCGCCGCCGCGCCGCGAACCCCGTTGCGCGCCTGCCGGACAGGATCGAGCCACCATGCAGATTTTCGCCCACCGCGGCAATTCCAGCGCAGCGCCGGAGAACACGCTGGCGGCCTTCCGCGGCGCCCAGCAGGCGGGGGCCGCCGGCGTGGAGTTGGACGTGCAACTGAGCAAGGACGGCGTGCCGGTGGTCATTCACGACGAGCGGCTGGAGCGCACCACGAGCGGGAGCGGCTGGGTGGGCGAGCACAGCCTGGTCGAGCTGAAGCAGTTGGACGTGGGACGCTGGTTCGCCCCGGCCTACGAGGCGGAGCGCCTGCCCACGTTGGCGGAACTGCTCGAGCTGTTCCGAGGCGGCCCGATGATCGTGAACATCGAGCTGAAGACCAACCGCGTGCCCTATCCGGGCCTGGTGCCCGCCACGCTGCGGGAGATTGATCGGATGGGCATGGCGGCACAGGTGATCCTCTCCTCCTTCAATCACCACAGCCTGAAGGAAGCGCGCGCGCTGGCCCCGCGCATCGAGTGCGCCGCCATTCTGTACGACCGCCTGCTCGAACCCTGGGACTATGGCCGGCGTCACGCCTTCCAGGCGCTGCACCTGCATTTCTCCCAGGTGGACGAGGCCCTGATCGCGGGCTGCCGCGGAGCGGGACTGCCCGTGCGCGCGTGGACGGTGGATGACGGTGCCCAGGCCCAGCGCTTGGCGGTGCTGGGAGTGGCGGGCTTGATCACCAACCGGCCGCGGGAAATGCTGGCGGCGGTATCATGATGCCCGGCACCCACTGCGAACTGCCGAAACACCCTTCGCTGCGCTCGAGGGCAGGCGCCGACCACAAAGACCACGAAGAACCGCGCAATGTTCCCATCCTGACCTTCAATAGCTTTTGTTGTCTGCCGGCCTCCGGCCGTTTCCCGCCAGCCAAATCGGGTCTGTTGGTGATTTGAAGCTGTCTTTGTGGTCTTTGTGTTTCAGCAGTTTTCTTGCACCCCCCAGTCGACTGAGAAATCCGTGGCTGCCTCATTGACCGGCATCGACGTCAATCACCGGCTGCAGATCGGCGGCCGGGCCGTTCCCGTGGAGAGCGTTACGGTGCAGTTGATGCTGAACGAGGTGGGATCGGCGCTTTTTACGGTGCCGGCCGCGCCCGCGGTCGCCAAGGGTTCCTTTGCCGAGTTCTTCATCAGCGTGGCCGGGGGCGCCCACTACCTGGTGTTCACCGGGGCCGTGACCGACGTGACCGCCGCGGACGGCCGCCAGCAGGTTAAGGCCCGCGAACTCTGCGCCGTGCTGGAATTCCCCTGCTTCTTCTTCCTGCGCCGGGTGACCCTGCGGGACGTGATCGCCAAGATCGAGCAGGAGAGCCGGCTGCACTTCCTCCTGCCCGCGGGCGCGGACTACCTGAACGAACGCCGCCCCGCGTTCGAGAGCCAGGGCAGTTGCAAGGCCGCGTTGGCCCAATTGCCCAAGCGCTGGGACGTGCCGGATGCCGTGTGGTACCAATTGCCCGACGGCACGGTGTATTGGGGGCGCTGGCAGAACGGCCCGTTCAGCAAGGGTGCCGTGCCCATCGAGGCCAAGCTGCTGCTGGAGCATCACGCCGACCAGGGCGTGCTGCGCCTGCCGTGCATCCCGGCCCTGCGGCCCGGCATGATCGTGCAGAGCGATTTCCGCTTCCGCATCGATGGCACGATCTTCCAGGGCGATACCGTGCAGGTGAAGTACCAGCGGCTGTAACGGCGGCTTCGAGCGGGCGCGCGGCGCGCTCTCGGCGCCAAACAGCGCGGGGCGGACGTTGGCACGCCCCAAGCCGCTCCTTCCCGGGACTGTATGGCCCATGACTCCCCTGCTCTTCACAGCCGCCGTGTACGGCTGGATCGGATTCACCGTGGGCTACTTCTTCCGGAAGTGGCTGGAGGGGAGCCTCCTGCCCCGCTTCCATGCCCAGGCCGGTTCTTCCGCGGAGCCTCAGGGCAGGCTCCGGCCCGTCCTACCCGCCACTGAGATGGTGGACTGGATCGACGAGGCCGGCCGCGTGTTGCAGAGCCTGCCCCGGGCAGAGATCCGCGGGCGCAACCTGTTGCACCGCGTCACGGCCACGTTCGTGTTCCACCCCGATGGGCGGTTGTTCGTGCACCAGCGCACGCTCACGAAGGACGTGTACCCGGGCCTGTTCGACGTGTGCGTGGGCGGCACGGTGGTGAGCGGCGAGACCTGCGAGCAGAATGCCTGCCGCGAAGTGGCGGAAGAACTGGGAATCCGCGGCGCTCCGGTCTATGCGCTGTTTGGCCACCGCTTCGCCGATGCCGCCACCAACAGCACGATCCGCGTGTTCGCCTGCGTCTACGCTGGGCCCATGGTCTTTCAGCCGGAGGAGGTGGCGGACGGCTTCTGGGCGGAGCGGAGCGCTGTGGCGGCCCTGCTGGCCGGCGGGCGGGTCTGCCCGGACAGCGCCCAGGGCTGGCGCCTCTATCTGGAACGCCACGGCAGCCGCAACTTCGCGCGGGAGATCGCGCCGGGGCTGTCTCCGATTGGCTGCGACCTCTGAGCGTCCTCGTCTGGCGCGTTTTGTCCCACCCTTGGCCCGCGGACAAATCCGCTTGCGCAGGGCGCGGATGCGCCGCGCCGAGTGGCGGCCGGAGCCGCGCCAGCAGCGGGCTCGGCCTGGCTTGGCAGGCGGCCACGGTGGCCGGTGGCGCGGTTGACGCCGGGACGCGGAATCTGTTACCCATTGCACCGCTTGGGGTTCCGGAATCTTGCGGCGGCATTCGGGTGCGGGCGGAAGTTCCGGCTTCCGTCATCGGGGACACAACCGCGCGTGGGTTGACGAACAGGGCCCTCCTGTATGGCGCAGACGCCTGTGCAGCCGAAGGTGCGATTGACGGTGCAGGGGATGGCCAAGCACTTTGGCGGCGTCGTCGCGCTGGAGGGGCTGGACCTCCAGGCCAAGTCCGGACAGATCCTTTCCGTGATCGGCCCCAACGGCGCCGGCAAGACCACGCTCATCAATGGCATCAGCGGCGTCTATCCGATCGACCGGGGCCGGGTGGAACTGGACGGGGAGAAGATTTCCGGCCTGGCCGCCTATCAGGTGGCCGGACGAGGCGTCGCCCGCACCTTCCAGAACGTGGCGCTGTTCCGCGGGATGACGGTGCTGGACAACTTGATGTTGGGGCGCAACACGCACATGCACGCGGGCGTGCTCGCGTGCGGCCTGTACTGGGGCAAGGCGCGCCGCGAGGAAATCGCCCAGCGCCGCCTGGTGGAGGAGATGATCGACTTCCTGGAAATCACCGCCATCCGCCGCACGCCGGTGGGCGCGTTGCCGCTGGGCCTGCAGAAGCGGGTGGAATTGGGCCGCGCCCTGGTGGCCCGGCCCAAGGTGCTGCTGCTGGATGAGCCCATGGGGGGCATGAATCTGGAGGAGAAGGAAAGAATGGCCCGCTACGTCCTCGACGTGGTGGAGACCACCGACACGGCCGTGATCCTGGTGGAACACGACATGGGCGTGGTGATGGATATCTCCGACCGGGTGATCGTGATGGAGCAGGGCACCAAGCTGGCGGAAGGCACGCCGGCCGAAGTGCGCTCCAACCCCAAGGTGATCGAGGCCTACCTGGGCAAGGAGCACGCGGCTTGACCGGAGCGGCTGCCGCCGGGGGACGCTGTCCGCACGCACCGGCCCGTTTTCCGCGGCCCGGGGGGTTTGTCGGGAGAGATCGTCAATGGAAGCCAACACGCTGCCCAAGCTGATGCTGCGCAACGCCGAGCGCTTCGGCGACAAGGACGCGATCCGGGAGAATGCCTACGGCATCTGGCAGACCTGGACGTGGAAGCAGTATGCGCAGAACGTGAACCGTCTGGCCCTGGGGCTCGCCGCACTGGGCTTCCAGCGGGGCGACCGGCTGGCCGTGATCGGCGACAACCGGCCCACCCTCTATTGGGCGATGCTGGCCGCCCAGTGCCTCGGCGGCATTTCCCTCGGCGTGTACCAGGATTCCATCCAGAAGGAGATCGGCTACGTGCTCTCCCATGCGGAGGTGCGCTTCATCGTGGCCGAGAATCAGGAACAGGTGGACAAGTTGCTGGAGGTGCGCGCGCAGATTCCCTCCGTGCACCAGGTGATCTTCGACGATCCCAAGGGCCTGGAACTGGTCGACAACCCGTGGCTGATCCACTTTCCCAAGGTGCAGGCGCTGGGGGACGAATTCGGCACGGCCCACCCCGGCCACGTAGAGGCGGAGATCGCCAAGGGCCAGCCCCAGGATATCGCCATCTTCAGCTACACCTCGGGCACCACCGGGATGCCCAAGGGCGCCATGCTCACCCAGGAGAACCTGGTGACCGAGGCCAGCTGGGTGGTGGAAACCGAGGGCCTGCGCGCCGACGATGAGTTCATGGCACGCTTGCCCATGGCCTGGATCGGCGACTTCACCGTCTCTGTCTCCTGCTGCTTGACGGCGGGATTCTGCATCAGTTGCCCGGAAAGCCCGGAAACCTCGACGCGGGACTACCGGGACATCGGCCCGACGATCAACCTGGCGCCCCCGCGCCTTTACGAGGCCGGCACCACCCTGATCCAGGTGCGCATGCAGGAGGCGGACTGGCTGAAGCGCGGGCTCTACAACTACTTCATGGACGTCGCACTGAGAGTGGAGATCCTGCGCCAGGAACGAAAGCCCGTCCCCTTGCACCTGCGGTGGCTCAATGCCCTGGGCGATGTCCTGGTGCGCGCGCCGCTGCGCGATCTGATCGGAGCCCGCCGGGTGCGCCTGGGCTATACCGGCGGCGCGCCGCTGGGGCCGGACGTCTTCAATTTCATCCGCGCCCTGGGCATCAATCTGAAGCAACTTTATGGATTGACGGAGAGCACGGCCAGTTGCGTCTTTCAGCCCGACGGCGAAGCCAATGGCGATACCGTGGGCCGGCCGCTGCCCGGGGTGGAAGTGAAGATCGCGGACAACGGGGAGATCCTGCTGCGCGGCAAGATGGTATTCCGCGGCTACTACAAAAACGAGGAGGCCACGCGCGGCGCCATCGATCCCGAGGGCTGGCTGCATTCGGGGGACGCCGGCTTCATGGACCACAACGGCCACCTGAAGGTGATCGACCGGGCGAAAGATGTGAGCCGCCTGCGGGACGGCACGCTGTTCGCGCCCCAGTTCCTCGAGAACAAGCTGAAGTTCTCGCCCTACATCAGCGAGGCGGTGGCCATCGGCGTGGACCGGCCCTACGTCACGGCGATGATCAACATCAACCTGGATTCGCTGGAGAACTGGGCGGAGCGGCAGGGCATCGCCTACACCGGGTATCAGGATTTGTCCCAGCGGGTCGAGACCTATCAGCTCATCCGCGACGAGATCCGCCGGATCAATCGCAGCCTGTCCCAGGACAAGGAATTGGCGGGCGCGCAGATCCGGCGCTTCCTGGTGTTGAACAAGGAA